>JAGOCU010000272.1 GCA_017998555.1 Thermoflexales bacterium | reverse complement strand
TGCCAAATCGATGCCAACTGTCGTAATGTTCATCTCGCTCGCTCCTCTCGCTCAGTGGGATATTGCTATCGCCACTTTGGCACTTAGATGCCGTTTCTGGGAGGGGCGACCATCCCATTAGAATCTGACTTGACGCGGCCACCGGGTATGCCAATGTCAGCAGTCGGCTTCTAGTCCAAAGCAGGCATTGCCACCACTGGCCCAGTTCCAACCATTTGGAGTTGCATTGAGGTTGCGCCTGAGAGGTTGATTTGAACCTCAGCACTCAGCCGGATTGGACCTTCGAAATCTCCGCTATTCAACCCTAGAATGCAACTAGCCCTTTTTTTATCTGCGAAGGCGTGACCAATTTAAGTCGCCACGATCCCGAGCGTGACTACAGCAATCTGATCCATCTATTTGGGCTCGTCTACTGTAAGCCTCCCACCATGCGCAGCGGACGCCCGAGCCTGACCCGCCCGTCATTTTCCTCCGCCAAAACTCAACAAGTATGTTGATAGTAATAACTACATAAGTCGCCCTGTTTCGATAGTCCAGTGACCGTCATTCTTGTTGATTAAAAGGACAACACGATGGCGGTAAAGAAGAAAGACTCCGCCCGTCTGGCGAAGCGACTTGGGGGCAACCTATCGGAGCGGCGCAAACAGCTGGGATGGACACAGGAAATGCTTGCGGAGCGGGTCGACGTTGACGCCGAAACCATTTCGCGCATCGAGCGCGGGGCGCATTTGCCGTCCCTGCCGACACTGGACAGGCTTGCAGTGGCACTCCGATGTTCCGCCGGCGACCTTTTATCGACTGAAGGGCCCGAAGAGGCCAGCGAAGCGGCGACCTTTGGCGCATGGATTTCCGAACTGGGGACTGACGATCGGGCATTCGTTATGACGGTCGTGCGGAATTGTTGTGAGTACTTGGGCAACCGCTCGAAATAGCCAATATTTCCACCCACAGGGGGGAGAATGGGCCGCACGGCCGCGAAATGTTGTGCGTGAAAACCTCTTCCCGGGCGATGACTGGCAGGCGGACAGCAAGGCGCCTGATGGGACGCGGGCACAAATCATGGCCCTAGCCGCCATCGCGGGTTCGAGGCGGATCGGCTTCGTCAGCGATCCGACTTCTGGACCACGACCTTGATCACGGCGTGCTGAAATGTTTTCGGCATCCGTGCCATCTCCAACCGCTGGCGGACACGGCCTCTTGAGGCAGGTGCGTCCCGGAACGTCTTGCGTCGGCCCCCGGACCTCAATATCGTATCGACAGGTTCCACGTCAGGCTGACCTGATGCCGTGGGCACCCTCACCGCTCTCGTGGCGGCGTCGCAGTCGATACCTGCCTGTTGCCCGACGATCCGCTGACGCGCGTGCTGCGCGGTGCAGGTGCGGATCGGCTGATCTTTCCCGACCCGGACGCCCTTGGCCGTCATGCGGTGGGAATCACTTTCTTGCTCATCCTTCCATGCCGCGCGACCGGGGCGCCGGCGGCATGTCGTCTAGTTCTGCGTTCCCTATCGGCCCGCGCCATCCTGACCTAGCGCGGCCGAAACAGAGCAGGTCATGTCCTTTACCGGCACCCGCCGTGACGAGGTCCGATCATGCCCAACATCCGTACCAGTACCACCGCCAAGGTGGCGGCTTCCAGCGCTCTTCCGACGACGCCTGCCGCTTCGGTTTCGACCCTGACGTTGCCCGAGACCGGCTTCCTGCGCCAGCCCCAGGTGCTGGCCTTCGTTCCTATCTCCAAATCGACGCTCTGGCGGCGCATCCAGGCGCGCACCTTTCCCATGCCGGTCAAGCTTTCGGAGCGGGTGACCGTCTGGCGCGCGGAAGACATCCGCCGCTGGATCGCGCAGCAAGGCCAGCCCGGGTGACGGGCAAGGCAATGAGCGGGGACCGGTTCGGCTCGGAACGGCGGCGTCGTTTGCGTATCGACCGGGTCGGCGCCGACCCGCCACATGCGTCGCGCGTGCGCTCATCGGTCCGGCCGGCTAGTTCTTCAGCGACGGCGGCGCGCTCGGCCTGATGACGAAATCCCGCGCCTTTCCCGGCGTTTTCGCCTGGCGAAGGGTGCGTCGGCGCTCGAACATTCGGGCTGATGACGATCGAGAGATGATGGGAGAAGCAAGTCATGCAAGACAGCGAGGAGATCAGCAAGCACCACGAGAACGCATTGCAATCGGTTGAGATGCTCCGTGCCGTGATTGGCGGTGAGACCTACGAGGCGGTGGCCATGCGCTTCGGCGTCTCGCGCACTGCGGTCGAGCGGCGCATCAAGTCCGTCGCCGTCCAACTCACCCAGGTGGTGGGCGTGGATGGTCTCAAGGAGGAAGGCGCGGCTTTCGTGCGGCGGCTGCGCCTGCATCGGGACGCCATCCTGGTCGCGCTGGAGGGCTTCGAGCCCCAGCCGCCGGCCGGCGTCCGTCCGGCGCGGGTGCTATCGGCGTCGGAGGTGGCTCAAGGCGCGGTGCGCATCAAGGGGCGCACCAGTCGCACCTGGCACGACCTGGCCCTGTACTACATGCTGTTCGCCACGGGCCTGCGGCCGCTGGAGATCGCCCGGATCGAGGTGCGCGACTATCTGCATGCCGACGGCAGCGTGTGCAGGGAATCGGAGTTGCGCGCCGACGCAGCGATCAACGGCAAGCCCCGGCCACTCTACTTCAGCAGCAACCGGCTCGACGATGCACTGGCCGCCTATTTCCGCGAGCGTCTCGCTGGCGGGCATGGCCTGGGTGGGCCGGACGTCTACCGTGGCTTGGACCCAGGTAGTCGACTGTTTCTTTCCCCGAGCGGTGAGCCCTACAAGATCACACCCAACAATGGCGAGCCGGGGCAGAACCGCTACGTTTGCCGGGCGTTGCTGGAGATCTACCGCAAGTTGTTCCGCTACGCCGAACTCAAGGGGTTGAGCGCCCAGTCGGCGCGCCTCACCGTGATATCGCGGATGTATGAGCGCGGGGCCGACGAGGATCAGGTTGGCGCAATCCTGGGCATCGGCGAGCGGAGCGCGGTGCGCGAATTGCTGCCCCGGCCCAAGCCGACGCTGGCGGAACTGCTTGACGAGTTGATTTGAGCTCGCCATGGACTCCCAGCGCTTCGCCATCAAAGGCCGCGTGATCGGCGCGGACGATCCACAATTGCAGGATGCGCTCGCCCACGTCTACGAGACACCCGAGCGGCCGCGCTGCCTGTGCGTGCCGGGCGGCGTGGAGATGTACGTGGCGCGGCATCGCCAGTTCGTGGTCAAGCGCATGCCGGACAGCGGCAGCACCCACCATCCGAGCTGCCCCTCCTACGAGCCGGAGGTCCAGCAGTCCGGACTGGGCGAACTGGTCGGCGAAGCGGTGCTGGAGTCGGAACCAGGGCGGGTCGAATTGCGTGTGGATTTCCCCTGGATGCGGGTAATCGGGCGCGGCGTGCCGCGCGGCGAACCCCAGGAGGTGGCGGAGATCAGCGTACCGCGACGGCAGATGACGTTGCGGGCATTGATGCATTTCCTGTTCGAGCGCGCGGGCTTCAACCGCTGGAGCCCGGCGATGGCGGGTAAACGCAACCAGGGCGTGCTGCGCAAGTACCTGCTGGATGCTGCGGAGGAAATCGTGGTCAAGGGTGTGCCGCTGTCCGAGCGCCTGTATGTGCCCGAACCTTTCAGCGAGAGTGCCAAGGTTGAAGCGGCACAGCGCCGGCGGGAAAAACTGGCCGTGCTACGTCCCAAGGACGGGCAAACGCCCCTGGCCATCGTGATCGGCGAATTCAAGGCGAGCGAGGCCACGAGCCAGGGCCGCCGGATCTGGATTCGGCACATGCCGGATGCACCGTTACTAATCGCCAGCCGGAGTTGGGAACGGATCGAGCGGGTGTTCGCGCCGCTGTTCGAGGCGCGCGATGCCGATACCGGCCACCCGGTGCGGGTCATCCTGGCCGCGCTGATCCGCGCCCGCCGTGAATACACTTACGAGATCGATGCGGCGAGTTTGATGTTGACGAGCGAGCATTGGATTCCCATCGAGGGCGTGCATGAATTGCCCCTGATCGACGCCCTGGTCGCCCAGCACCGCCGATTCGTCAAACCGCTGCGCTATGACGCTCGGAGCGTGGCGGCCTTTCCGAATGTCTTGCTGCTGGATGCCGGGACGG
>JAGOCU010000271.1 GCA_017998555.1 Thermoflexales bacterium | reverse complement strand
GCTCAATATCGGTCGCCCGGGCGGGTTGTTGCGCCCGGTCGAGGGCGGCCCGGGCCTGCTGCACGAATTGATAGGCGGCCGTCATCGCAGCCGTGTCCGAGGGCTTGCGGGCGCGGTCGGCGGCGGCCTTGGCGGCCGCGTGGTTGTTGGTGGCCTGCTCGAGCGCGAGGGACTGGGGGGACGCGCCGATCCCGGCCGGGTTGCGCGAGAAGGCCAGGTCATAGGCGCCCTGGGCCAGGCGCAGCGCGGCCTCGGCGTTCCGCAGGGCCGCGTCGGCGGCGGCGATATCCTCCGGCTGCGGACCCACCCTGGCCTTGTCGTAGGCGGCCTGGGCGGCCGCGAGCGCCGCTTTAGCCGCGTCAATCTCGGACGGCCGGGCCGCGTCCAACGTGCGCGAGTAGGCGGCTCGCGCGCCCATCACCGCCGCCTCGGCCTGGCGGATCTGCTCGACGGTCGCCCCCTTTGCCAGCAGATCCCAGGCCGCTTGCGCGGCGGCGATCGCGGCATCGGCCTGCCTGGCCTGGGCGCGGGCCAGGGCGTCATCGAGTTGGACAAGAAGCTGTCCGGCCTTGACCGGCGCGCCCGCGTCCGCGGTGACGGTGATGACCCGCCCGCCGATCTCGGCCATGACCGCAATTTCGGGCGCCTCGACCGTCCCTGAGCCTGTGATCGGGCCGGCTGCGGGCTGGGCGCAGCCTGCCAACGACGCCAGCAGCGCCAACATCGGAAGTCCCAGTCGAATCGGTTGCATGATTTGTCTAGACCTATGCTCTGGAGTGATATCCACCGGCTCCGCCGGTGGATATCACTCCAGAACTTAATCCAATCTTTTGCGGAAGCGCAGGGCCGCAGCGGTCATGATCGCCACACCGAAGATGGCCAACGCAAGGATCTCGGTCTGCAGGGCTTCCGCCCCCACCCCCTTGATCATCAACGAGCGGATCACGACCAGGTAGTAGCGCAGCGGGATAAAGTAGGAGATCACCTGCAGGGCCGGCGGCATGGCCTGCAACGGGAAGATGTAACCCGAAACAAAAATGGTGGGAAGCAGCGTCGCGTAAACGATGAGATACGACTCTTGCTGGGTGCTGGCAATCGTCGACGCGAACAACCCAATCCCAAGGCTCGAAATCAAGAACAGCCCCGACAGCAGCGCGATCAGGAGCAGATCGCCCCGGATCGGGACTTTGAACCAGAAATGCCCGATCAGCAAGATTTCGGACGTGTTGAAGAAAGCCAGGATGGCGTAGGGGATGAGTTTGCCCAGCACGAGCTCCCACGGCCGGATCGGGGTGACGATGAGTTGTTCGATAGTCCCCCGTTCGCGCTCGCGCACGATGGCCGAGGCGGTGAGCAGCGAGGTGATGGCATACATGATCACCCCGAACAGACCCGGCACAAAGAAATAAGCCGAGATCAGGTCGGGGTTGTACCAGACCTGGGTGCGCACGTCCAGGGGAAGCTGAATTGAACCGGGCTGACCCCGGCGATCCAGCCGTTCGGCGAGCAGCTCGGTCCCATGAGCCTGGCCGATCAGTTGGGCGGCCGCGAGCGAGGTCGAGGCCACGGTCGGGTCGCTGCCATCCAGGATGAAGGCGACCTCGGCAACGCCCGCGCCGTTTACCCGCTCGCCATACCCCGGCGGGATGATCAGCGCGGCGCGGGCCTTGTTGCCGTCGACCAAGGCCCGCAGCTCGCGCTCCGAGTCGACCTCATATTCGAGCCGGAAATAGTCGGCCACCTTGAAGGCATTGAGCAGCGCCCGCGCGGCCGGGCTGCGATCCTGGTCAAACACCGCCAGGGGCACGTTGCGCACATCATTGTTGGCGACATAGCCCAGCAGGAAGAGCTGGATGATGGGGATGAGCAGGGCCAGGACCAGGGTGCGCGGGTCGCGCACAATCTGGATGAACTCCTTGACAATGAGCGCCCCAAGGCGTGAGTTCGGCACGTCATACTCCTTGCTCGATGCAGCCTCTTATCGTAGACCTGCCGCGTCGAGCCCGGATCAGCCACCTGAACGGCTCCAGACTGCCCAGATGGGTTTTTTCTGATTTGATACCGGCCGGCTCCGCCGGCCGGTATCAAATCAGAAAAGCCTGTATGTGGGCCGAGGCCCAATGCGAGTAACATACCCGCCCATGAAGATCCTCGGTATCCTTCGCCGCGTCGTCCCCATCGTACTGGTCGTGTTGCTCGTCCTGCTGGTCGTCAGCGGGGGGGCATTCGTGCTCGTCACCCGCAGTTCATTTCCCCAGACCACCGGGACATTGAAGCTCGATGGACTCACCGGCAAAGTCGATGTGATTCGGGACAAGTTTGGCGTGCCGCACATCTACGCCGACACGCCCGAGGATTTGTTCCGGGCCCAGGGCTTTGTCCATGCCCAGGACCGCTACTTTCAGATGGAATTCTCGCGCCGGATCGGCCAGGGCCGCCTGGCTGAGCTGTTCGGCGCCAGCGCGCTGAATCAGGACAAGTTCATCCGCACGATCGGCTGGGCGCGCACGGCTCAGGAGGAGGCCGCCAACATGGCCCCCGAACTCAAACGCTATATGGATGCCTACGCGGCGGGCGTCAACGGCTACATCCTGCCAAACGCCGACAAGCTTGGATTCG
Organism: Thermoflexales bacterium; assembly: GCA_017998555.1. Classification (GTDB taxonomy): domain Bacteria; phylum Chloroflexota; class Anaerolineae; order J036; family Brachytrichaceae; genus Brachythrix. The sequence continues at coordinate 1,543 of JAGOCU010000271.1, read as the reverse complement.
AATTCAAAGTGCTGGGCCTGATCGGGCGCACCTTCAAGCCCGAGCCATGGGCGCCGGTGAACTCGCTGACCTGGGGCAAGGCCATGGCCTACAACCTGGGCGGCAACATGGACGATGAGCTGCTCCGGGCCGCGCTGCTGGCCAAGGGCGGCCGCCAACTTGCCGACACGCTCATGCCCCCTTATCCGCGGGACATGCCCGTCATTGCGCCCTCGGCTGCTTCGGGCAGCACCGGGGCGCCGGCCGAAGCCAACATCTCCGAGGAGGGCCTGGCCGGCGATCTGGCGCTCGAGATGCTGGCGGCCAAGACCGAAGTCATGGGCCTGATCGGCCTCAACCACGAATCCGATATCGGCAGCAACAACTGGGTCATCGCGGGCACGCGCACGACCACCGGCAAGCCGATCCTGGCCAACGACCCGCACCTGGCCATTCAGATGCCCTCGATCTGGTATCAGGTCGGGCTGCATTGCCGGGTCGTGTCAGCCACCTGCCCCTTCGATGTGGCTGGGGTGTCCTTCGCGGGCGTGCCCGGCGTCGTCATCGGCCACAATGCCCGGATCGCCTGGGGGGTGACCAACGTCGGTCCCGACACCCAGGACTATTTCATCGAGCGGCCCAACCCCGCCAACCCGGACGAGTTCGAGTTCAAGGGCGCCTTTGAGAAGGCGAAGATCGTCGAGGAAGTCATCAATGTCGGCGGCGGCCAGCCGGTGACCCTTAAGGTCCGCATCACCCGGCATGGCCCGATCATGAGCGATGTCGTTGGCGATCTCAAGACCGCCTTCAAGCAGCCGGTTGCGCTGCAGTGGACCTCCCTCACCCCGGGCAGCCTGGTCGCATCGGTCTTTGGGTTGAACAAGGCCCAGAGTTGGCTCGACTTCCGAGTCGCCCTGCGCGACTGGGACTCGCCTTCGCAGAACTTCGTCTACGCGGACGTCGACGGCAACATCGGCTATCAGATGCCGGGCCGCATCCCGATTCGCGCCAGCGGCGACGGCGAAGCGCCGACCTCGGGCTGGACGGGCGACACGGAGTGGACGGGCTTCATTCCGTTTGACGAGTTGCCATCGGTCTTCAACCCGCCCGAGGGCTACATCGTCACGGCCAACAACGCGGTCGTCGACACGGCCAAGTACAAACGCTTCCTCGCGAAGGATTGGGATTACGGCTTCCGCGCCCGCCAGATCACCTCGCTCCTTCTGGCCAAAGACAAGCATTCGGTCGACGACATCCGCCAGATGCAGTTCGATGTGACCTCGGGTCTGGCCAGCGATGTGATCCCGTATCTCTCCAACATCACGGTTCGCGACGACGCGCTGACCAGCGCGGCGCTGGACGCGCTCAAGGCCTGGGACCGCCGCTCGACCCGCGATCAGGTCGGGCCGCTGATCTTCGAAACGTTCTGGATTCAGCTCGGCCACAACCTCTTTGATGACGAACTCGGACCGGAACTGGCCGACGAGGCCGTCAACACGGGCACGGCCGCCAAGACCGCGGTGCGCCTGGCCCTGGCCGATCCCGGCTCGCGTTTCTGGGACGA
>JAGOCU010000270.1:1813-4165 GCA_017998555.1 Thermoflexales bacterium | reverse complement strand
CCGCGCCGGCGCGCATGCCGGTATTCCTGGAAATGCGCGATGAGGTCCTGGCGCAGATCCTCGACCGAGGGGTAATCCTCGGGCTTGCGCGGGCGGAGCAGGTGGGCGAGCCAGAATTCGGTCCGGGCCTTGAGCCACTTGCTGAAATGGTTGCGCTCGGCGTGATAGCGGATGCTCTCGGCCGGCGCCCTGCGCAGCAGCTCCTCGAGCTGGCCCAGGCTGGCTGCCCGCCCGACCTCGCGCCCATCGGGCATGCGAAAGACAAAGTCGCCAAAACCGAAATACTCGGCGATCAACCGGCGCAGCTCGGCGAGCAGGGTGTCCGAATCCTTGAGCAGGATCGACGCGCCAAAGCGCCGGGCGTCGGCGTCGAACTCGCGCGATGTCGACTGCAGGATGACGGGCACATCCCAATGGCGGGCCTTGACCTGTTCGGCGAAGCGAATGCCGGCGCGCGGGTCGTAGGCGCCCTCGCGCGAGAAGCCGATGTCCGAGATCACCCCCAGCAGGGTGCCTTCGTAGCGGGTGAAGTAGTCCCAGGCCTGTTCGTAATTCACGCACAGCAGGATCTTGGGTCGGGCCCGCATGCGCAGGAAACGATCGGTGATCGAAACGCCTTCGCTGATCAGGTGTTGCTGCTGTTTGATGATCTCGGTGTAGATCAGCGGCAGAAACGACGAATAGAACTGGACGCTGTCCTCGATCAGGATCACCGACTGCACCCCGACTACCTCGGTGTCCTCGGCCACGTTGCGCCGGTCCTCGAGTTGTTTGACGATGGCGATGATGAGCCGGAAGTCGCCGTGCCAGACGAAGACGCCGTCAAAGAGCCCGGCGTCGCGCCGGGTGAGCGTTTCGCTCAGTTCGCGGTTGTCGTAGGCCAGCAGGACGATGGGGATGGACGGATTGGCGGCCCGCAGCTCGCGAGCCAGCCGCGCCGCGCTCATGTCCTCGACGTGGAGGGTGGTGATGATGAGGTCGGGCTTACGCTCGCTTCGGGCGCGGGCGAGCGCCTCGGCGCCCGTGCCAACCCGGCTGAGCTCGGGGGTGTGGCTGAGCTGGAGGCCCTGATACTCGCTGCGGATGAGCTCGTAGAGTTGGCCATCCTCCTCGAACAGATACAGATCGTAGAGGCTGGAGACGAGCAGGATATCGCCGATGCGGTAGCGCATCAGCGCCTGGAACCCGCCCAGCGCGCTTTCGGGCGAACGTTCGGGGCTGGTATCGGCGGGTTCGGACTGCATGCTTGAATACGCGCGCCGGGAGCAGCGGCGGACCTGCTCCCGTCGCGTCAACGAGTTTCGGCTAGAAGCCGTCCTAAAAACCTCCGGCGCGATCACTATCCCCGCGCGAAGCGCGGGGATAGTGATCGCGCCCCCGGTTTTAGGATGACTTCTACACGAGGCCCTGGTCCATCATCGCATCGGCGACCTTGAGGAAGCCGCCAATGTTGGCGCCCACGACGTTGTTGCCTGGCATGCCAAACCGGTCGGACGTGTCCACGCACGTCTTGTGGATCCGCTTCATGATCCCGTACAGGCGCTGGTCGACCTCCTCGCGGCTCCAGGACAGGCGCATGCTGTTCTGCGCCATTTCGAGCCCGCTGGTTGCCACCCCGCCGGCGTTGGCGGCCTTGGCCGGGCCGTACATCAGGCCGTGCTGCAGATAGAGGTTGACCCCGTCGGCGGTGGTCGGCATGTTGGCGCCTTCCGAGACCAGCGATACGCCGTTGTTGATCAAGTTCTGGGCATCCCGGGCGTTGATCTCGTTCTGGGTGGCGCTGGGGAAGGCGCAATCGGCCTTGATATTCCACAAGGGGTTGGTGTCGAGTTTTGGATCGACCGGCGTGTAGGTCGCCGTGCGGTAGGTGGCCGCGTATTCCTGGATCCGCCCGCGCCGGGCGTTCTTGAGGTCCATGACATAGGCCAGCTTTTCGCGGTCGATGCCGGCCGGGTCGTGGATCATGCCGTTGGAGTCGCTGAGGGTGACCGGCTTGGCGCCCAGGTCGAGCAGCTTCTCGACCGTGTATTGCGAGACATTGCCGCTGCCGGAGACCAGGCAGACCTTGCCTTCCAGCGTTTGACCCTTGCGGGCCAGCATCTCGGCGGCGAAGTAGACCGCGCCATAGCCGGTCGCCTCGGGCCGGATGAGCGAGCCGCCCCAGTTCAGGCCCTTGCCGGTGAGCACCCCGGTGAACTCGTTGCGCAGGCGCTTGTATTGCCCGAACAGGAAGCCAATCTCGCGCCCGCCTACGCCAATATCGCCGGCCGGCACATCGGTATTCGGCCCGATGTGGCGCGCGAGTTCGGTCATGAAACTCTGGCAGAAGCGCATGACCTCGTTGTCGCTGCG
>JAGOCU010000270.1:0-1713 GCA_017998555.1 Thermoflexales bacterium | reverse complement strand
GGCAGCGGCCCGGAGACGGGCGGCTCGGTGTTGAAGACCAGGTCCCACACGTTGCTGGTCACCCCAAAGCGCGCGTGGGGCGTCTTGTAGTGATGCTCCATGTGGTGGCGCTTGAGGAATTTCATGATCTCGTTCTTTGTGCGCGAGTGATGGGTGGCGTAGTGGACCATGTCGTAGCACACATAGCCCAGGGTGAAGCCGGCCAGGGTCGGCATGAGCAAGTGCGGCACGCCCAGCAGATTGTTGAAGAGCAGCGAGAACAGCCCAAAGGCGACAAACGCCATGGGGATGCTGACCGCCGGCGGCATCACCAGGCGGGTCTTGATATGCGGCTGGACGTGGTGGATGTGATGAAAGAGGAAGACGATCTGGGCCGCGGTGCGGGTCTTGGGCGGCAGATGAAAGACAAAGCGGTGGATGACATACTCGGAGAAGGTCCAGACCAGCATGAATCCAAGGGCGAACATCAGGGGCACCCAAACGGGCGACTGGGTCACCGGCCAGGCAGCGATGCCCAGATACAGGAAAACGGCCACCACGGGCAGCCAGATGATCAGGATCGCCTGCGGCGTCACGTGGGTGAACATCTCCAGCGCGTCCGACTTGAACATCCGGATCGGAGTCTGATCGTAGGTGATCTTGTCTTCGGGGTAGTCGTCGACGTTGACGGCCATCAGGTTGTCGAGCAGTTTCATATGGGTGCCTCCAAAGGGTGCGCGTATTTTACGCCCCCTGGCCGCCACCCGTTATAATTCGGCGTCCTTGAGAGCGACACTTTCAAACTATCGAGAGGTAAAGCACAATGGCAAAAGGTCAACTCACCAAAAAGACGGAAAAGAAGAAGCCCGCCAAGACGTTGAAAGAGAAGCGCGCGGAGAAGGCGGCCAAGAAGGGCGCCAAGTAACTCGCCATCGCCGATGACAGCGGGCGCACCTCATTTCTGAGGTGCGCCCGTTGTGTTTTTCGGGGCGGCTAATCGCCCCAGGAGTCCCCATGCGCCACAACCCCGGCCGGCCCGCGCCCGATGAGCATCACCCCTACTACGCGCTGTATGTCGACCGCGTGCCCGAGGGCGATATCGTCGGGCATCTGGAGCGCCAGCTCGCCAGCACGCTTGCCCTGATTGAGCCGCTCACCCCGGCCCAGGCGATCTTTCGCCCGAAACCGGATGATTGGCACGTCACCCAGGTGATCGGCCATCTGGCGGATTCCGAGCGGGTGTTCTCCTACCGCGCCCTGCGCTTCGCCCGCAACGACCCGACACCGCTACCCGGGATCGATCAGGATGTCCTGATGGCCGGGAGCGCCTTTGACCGGCGCCCGCTGGCCGAGGTGCTGGCCGAGTTCGCCGCCGCCCGGCGGGCGACGATCTCGCTCTTCGCCAGCCTCGAGCCCGAGGCCTGGCTGCGCCGCGGCAGCGCGGACGGCAATCCGGCCAGCGTGCGCGCCCTGGCCTATATCACGGCCGGCCACGAGCTGCATCACATCGCGGATTTTCACGCGCGATACGGGATTTGACCGCGATCATTCCCGGTTGTACTTCGCTGCCGCTTCTTCGGCCGCCTTGCGGGCCATCGCCTCACGCACGGCCCGGGCGCGCTCCTCGGCGGCGCGGGCAGCCTGGATGACCCGCTGGCGCTCGGCGGTGTTCAAGGTCGCCAGGCGGTCCTGGGCTTGCGCCACGCTTTCGCCGGCGGGCCGCAGGGCCAGCCC
>JAGOCU010000269.1:2623-4166 GCA_017998555.1 Thermoflexales bacterium | reverse complement strand
CCGTGCTGCGCGTGTCGGAGTTGAACGCCCACCAGTCGGGCTGCTTCTCCTCCCAGTGCGCGCCGGTCGCGCTCAGCACCGCGTCGCGATTGAGGTCCGCGAACAGCGTCTTGAGCCGGGCATCCTTGGGATCGGTCTTGCCCACCGTCAGCGCCAGCAGCGCCCGTCCATACAGCCCGAGGTTGTCCCGCCCGTCATACAGCTCGTTTACACGGGTCTTGTCGCCCGCGCCGGATTCGCCCAGCACATACAGCGCATAGGCCTGCTGATTGAACGCCCAGGTCCCGCGCAACGTGCTGGTCGTCTTGACCAGTTGGCGGGCATAGGCCAACCCGCGCTCGAGCGTCGATGGGTTCACGGTGAACCCGGCCTGCCGCGCGCGGGCCAGCGCGAATGACGCCCACAGCGCGACATGCGGGTTGCTCTCGCCCTCCCGCCACCAGCTCCAACCGCCATCGCTGTGCTGCAGGCGGACCAGCTTGTCGATCCCCGTCGCGATCCCCGTCTTGAGTTGCCCTTGCAAAACCGCATCCGGCTGGGGGAACTGGGTCAGGAGCTGATACGACAGGACGTTCGCCATCAGCCGCGAGGCAATGCTCTCGGCCGTCTCGTAGCGATACTCGTCCAGATAGCTCAAGCCAGCTTGCGTTGCCGCGATCAGCGAGTGATCGAGGCGCAGGCTGAGCGAACCCTGCGAGTCGTCGAGCAGCGGCGGCAGCGCCACGAGCTCGCTGCGCGTCCCGGCCGTGTCGAGCACCCCTGAGGTGCCGACGATCTCGCGCGCGCTGTAGCGCAGCACTTTCAACCCACCGTTGGGCGCGGTGCTCAGCCGCGGCCGGCTGGCGTCGCCATATTTCTCGCTGGCCGCCCGGAAGAGCAGGTTGACCTGCGGTGTGTCGAGGACGGTCGCCCGCCAGGTGACGAGCGTCTCCTTCCTGGCCTCAATGAACGAAGTCATCGTCAGGGCCGTCTCCACCCGCAGCCCGGCCGCCTCGGCCAGCCAGGCCCGCACGGTCTGATCCTCGTCTGAATTGTTCTGCACGATGGCGCCCAGCTCAACCACATCGCCCACCACCAGAAAGCGTGGCGTGACCGGGCGGATGAGCACGGGCAGGGTCGCGACCGCGTCGGTCAGGCCCTCGCCCACCCTCGTCTGGTTGTCGGCGCCCACCGCCCGCACCACCCAGGTCGTGAGGTTGTCGGGCAGTTTGACCGAGACCCGGCCCTCGCCCGCAGCATTGGTCCGCACGTTGGGCGCCCAGAAGGCGGTGTCGGCGAAGTTCTCGCGGATGGCGGCCTCCTCAGGCGGCGGGGCCGCTGATTCGCCGGCTGCGGCCTGCCGCAACGCGCCCGGCGCGGGCGCGGCGGCGGGCGCGGCTGTGCTGGCGGGCGCGCCACCCACGGCCTTGGAATCGAACTGCGCCTCGGCCAGGTCCTGCTCTTCCTCCGCGAAACGCCGGTTCATCGATTGATTGAGCGTCAGCGCCATCTGGGTGCCCGGCGCGCGCCGGCCATAAAAGGCGTCGACAATGGCGTTGGCCGT
>JAGOCU010000269.1:0-2523 GCA_017998555.1 Thermoflexales bacterium | reverse complement strand
GGCGACGATGCGATAGCTCCCGCCCTTCTCGGGGGTGAAGCTGACCTTCGCCTCGCCATTCGGCCCGCTGATGACCTTCTGCGCGCCGGCATCCTCGTCAACGACCGCGCTCGTCCAGCTGCCCGTCTCCGGGTTGAACGTGTTCTTCCACTCGCGGCGGACCAGGCTGACCTCGATCTCGCGGCCGGCCAGACGCGTACCCGCCCAGTCCACGACCACCAGGTCGGCGGCCAGCGGTTTGCCAGTCCGCACAACGGCCCCACCCGATGCCACGCCGACATACAGTCCGGCCGGGTGGACGATCACGCTGCTCCGCCCGGCGATCGATTGGCCATCCGCGCCGCTGGCGTTGCCCTCGATGCTGAATTGCACCGGGCCGCTCAGATACGCCCCGCCGGCGAGCTGGAACTGATTCGACACGGGCACGCTGATCTGAAGCTGGCCGCTCCCATCCGTGACACCCTCGCCCCGGGCGATGACGAGCGGGGGCGTGGATCGACCCGGGCGGAAGGCAATGGCCTCAAAGAACACCCGCCGGTACGGCTGCCAGGGGTTGTCGGCGTCGCTGAAGCTGTACTGGCCGAGCTGGGGCGGGTCAAAGGTCGCCTGGCTGGCCACCACGTTCCAGCTCATCTTGGCGTTGGCCAGCCCGCCGCCCGACAGGTAGTTGGCGGCCAGCGCCGCCTTCAGCGCGTCGCCGCGGGCAACTTGCGTCGCCGACGGTGTCACAACGACCTCATACTCAGGCGGGCGGTACTCGGCAATCGTGAAGCTGGCGCTGCCGGCGCTGCGATTTCCGCTCTGCGCGTTGATCGAGACCGTGCCCACGGCCGTGTCGGCCGGCAGGACGATCTCGGCGTCAAACGCGCCAAACTCATCCAGAACGATGTCGCGCGACAGGAGTTGGCCCTTCGGACCGTTGGCCTGCACCCGCACACTCAGCCCTGCGGGCGCCGGCGAATACGCCCCGTCGTCGTCTGAGCGCACGATCCCGCGCAGTTTGACCGTCTGCCCCGGCCGGTAAATCCCCCGGTCGGTGTAAATGAAGCCCCGCAGGCTGCTCTCGGGTCCGATCCCGCCATAGCCCAGGCCAAAATCGCCGGGATTGACCCCCGACCCCCACTCTTCAAAGACAATCCCAAAGCGGCCGGACGACAACAGCATCGCGCTGCCGCTCCGCTCGCTCGCCACCGGGAAGCGCGCCACGCCGTCGGCGCCAGTGGCGCCGTTGCCGGCCAGAAAGACCGTCTGGGTATTGCCCGAAAAGCGTGTCTCAAATGCGCGCAGGGCCAGTTGCGGCACGGGCTGGCCGGTCTTCAGATCGGTCGCCCAGACCAGCAGCGCGCCGGTCTCGCGTTTCTCGGTCAGATTCAGTTCCGAGACAAATAGCAACGCCCGCCGTTCGTTCTGCTGGTTCTGCGCGGGCAGATCGGGCGAGACGAGGCGCAGCACATACCCGCCGGGGGTCAGCCGGCCGTCGCCTTCACCGAGCGTGAGCAGGGTCCGGGCGATCCGGTTCTGTTGACCGGATACCTTGACCTGCCAGGTTCGAATGACCCGCCCCGGGACGGACTGGCGCGTATCAAAGAAGCTGCGCTGGCGGATGTTGGTCACATCGGTCTCGCTCAGCGCATACAGCTCGAGATTCAGGGTCGCGATGTTGTTGCTCGTCGCGATGACCCGCACCGGCAGATAGGCGTTGTAGGTCCCGCCCGACGCGCTCAGGCTGAGGTTGACATACGGCGGCAGTTGGGCCGTGCGGAACTGGAGGCGGGTGGTTTCGGCGATCGTGTTGCCCCAGCGATCGCTCACTCCGGGCAACAGGTCGACCGTATAGTCGGTCGACGGGTCGAGGAAGACCTGGGCGTTGAAGACGTTGTCAAACTCGTAGTACGAGGTGAAGACGCGGGTCAGCGAGACCGCCGGCGAAATGCGCAGCCGGGCCCAGACCGAGGCCGGGTCGACCGGCGCGCTGAACTGGATCGAGATCCCGCCGTACGGATACACGTCCTTTGCCCCGTTGATGGGCTGGGTTCCGATCACCCGCGGCTTGGGATAAGTCGAGAAGGTCGACTGCCAGGTCTCGCGCGAGCCCAGCCCGCCATACAGGCTCTTGACGCCCGGCGCGATACGAATGGAGTAAGCCGTGTCGAAGTCAAGCCGGGCCGAGGGCGTGAAGGTCAAGGTGTTGCTTAGCACAGTCAGGTTTCCGGCAACGGATCCGCCACGCGGGTCGAGCAGGGCAAAGGCGGCCCGGGCGCTGGCCGGGTCGATGTCCTGGTTGAAGCGGGCGGTGATGAGCGTGTCGACCGGCGCGCGCGCGCGGGTCTGGGTGTCGGGCGTCACTGCAAGGACCTTCGGGGCGTTGGTGCTGAATGTCCACTCGACGGCGGCGGCGAGCGGGTTGCCGTCCACGTCGCGCAGGCTGCCGTCAATCCGGGCGCGGTAGACGGTGCCGCCGGGCAGCGGGCTGGCCGGGCGGAAGACCAGGATCGAGGTGTTGAGCCATTCGGCTTTGCCCTC
>JAGOCU010000268.1 GCA_017998555.1 Thermoflexales bacterium | reverse complement strand
CGCGCCGTTAGGTTGTACGAGCATGGCATCCTCGAGCGTGATGGGTAGCGCGGCCAGATCGCGCTTGGGCGTGAGGCGCACCCAGGCCAGCGCGCCCGCGCCGCTCGCGCCGGCCGGCGCATCGCCCAGGCTGAAGGCCGCATAACGCAGACCAGAGGACACTGCCTGCGGGCCGATGATGTAGAAGACCCGGCCCGTGCTGACGGGCAGATCACCCAGCGTGATCTCGTCGATGCTCAGGTCGGTAGGATCGTAGGCCAGGTCGAACTGGAAGCCGCCCAGGTTCATGGCGCCGGATGTGCGCACGGCGAGGGTGACTGGCATGTTGGCAACCAGCGGCAGCGCCAACGGGTCGAGGGTCAGCGGCGCGCTCGGCTCCTGGCGCGGCCGGCTGGCCTGGTTGCAGTCGGTGCCAAAGCGCGCGGCGACCTCCTGGATGTCGCTGATGTCGATCCGCGCGTCGGCATTTCGATCAATCCGGGTTTCATACAACGGGTTGGGCGGCTCGCTGTTCCATCGGAAGGCGGCGTACTGCACATCGTTGATCTGGATGTAGCCATCAGGCACGTAGTCGCCAAAGCAGCCAGGCGCGGGGGTGCGGGTGGGCGTGGCGGTGGGGGTCGCCGTCGGCGTGGGCGTGCGAGTCGGGGTCGCGGTCGGCGTGGGTGTCGACGTCGGGGTGCGCGTCGGCGTCACCGTCGGCGTGGGCGTGGCCGTGGGCGGCGGGCCGATCGGGGCGACCACATGGACGGTCTGCTTCGCCACATTCACATTGCCGAAGAGATCCTCGGCCACGACGACCAGCACCCGCGTGCCGGTCACCCCAAACAGCGGGCCGATGTTGGCCGCATACTCGGTGCTCAACACGCGGGTGGCGTCCATCCGGGCGAACGTGTTCGTTGGGCTGGGGGCCGAGTCGAGGTCAAACCACACCTGCACCCGGGTGACCACGCTGTTGTCCGTCACGACCAGACGGGCGTCGATGTTGCCATACAGCGGTACCGTGATGGCCGAGGTGGGCGTGATCCAGGTCATGCGCGGGATCTGATTGTCAACCGCGCCCCGGGCCAGCGGGGCCGGCAAGCTCACCGTCAGCGTCTGGCCGAGCCCCAGCGTTCCGGATTGATCGGTGCCGGTGATCCCGCCCGGGCCGGTGATCTCAGCGATGACGCGATAGGGCAGCCCCTTGCCGATGAGCTGCAGCGTCGCGGTAACGGGTTTGTTGCCGATGATGAAGGCGACCCCGGAGCCCTCGTCGTCACCCATCCAGAAGCTGCCCGGGATCTCGTTCAGACGCCCGCCCTGCGCGGTGTAGCCCAGCCGGCGGCCCTGCTCATCGACGACATAGCCGTCGACCGGGTCGAAGACGACCGACATCCAGTAGGGCAGCGCGTCGCTCTCGAACTTCTTGCTGAGATAGGCCTTCACCATGTCGAGGGCCGCTTCCTCCGGGCCGGAGAGCGCGCATTCATCGGCCTCGGGGGTGAGGATGCAGGCGCCGTTGTTCTGTTTCTTGCGGCGCTCCTTGTCGGCCTCGCCCAGCTTCTCGGCCACCGTGTCGAGCAACTGGTCAAAGGCGAACTTGGCGATCTCCTCGGCCATGTCGCGCTGCACGCTGGGCTCGCCGGTCAGGAACTCGCCGATCGCGCCATAGGCGACCTGGAGGGCGTTGGCCGAGGACTTGCCCAGGCCCTGTGAGATGGCCGACGCGGGCAGCGCGGCATAGTCGAAGCCAAGCGCTTCCAGCATCAGCAACTGCGACTCGTAGCGGCTCATCAGCGGCAGATGGCTGATCTGGACCGGGTGCAGTTCGACCCGATTGTCCAACGCAAACTGACCCATCGACGAGATTGCGGGCACGGTCCCGTCGCCTTTGCGCACGTAGTAGAACCCGGCGCTGCTGGGGGCATCATTGACGGTCTTCCACCAGGTCTCGGCCGGAGCCGCCTCGATGCCCAGACCCGGATTGGCCTCCACGGCCGGCTTGGCGCACTCGGTCACAAACTTGTCGAAGGGCACCTTGTCGCCCAGCAGGTTCTCGGCGATCGCTTTGACGATGCCAAGCGACTCGAGAAGCGCGGCGACATACACGAACTTCGCCTTGATCGCGTCGAGGACGGCCTCGATCGGCACGCCAAACAACTCCTGTTCGGTCTCGTTCTCAATGTACTTTTTGAACAACTCGGGCGAATCCAGCAGCGTGCCGATGCTCTCGGCGCCCGTGCAGAACAAGCCCGGGCCCTCCCGCTGCTGGACGAGCATCGGTGTCTCCAGGCCCTCGCCGAAGATGACATGGACCTTGCCGACCTGGCCCACAAAAACCGTGTGGCGCGGGTCGCCGCTGGCGGGCTCCACATAACCGTCGTTGAGGTCCAGCACGACCTTGTTCGCAAGCGGATCGCTGTTGATGTCAAACACCGGCGCAATCAGCTCGTCGCCATACTGAAGCATCTTGTAGGTCCCCACCAGCGCGTTGATCGTCGGAACGTAATCGGCGATGAACTTCAGGTGATCGCTCTGGATACTCGAAGCAGAGATGTCGTAGGTCGGGCCCGTGATGCGATTGTTGGGATTGACGTGGACGAAATAGAACTGGGCGGCCACGATCTTGCTCAACACGGCCCGGAAGCTCACATCGTCCATCCAGTTGTCGTTCAGCGGATTCCAGGCCTTGGCCGCGCCCTGGTTGGGCACCCCCACCATGATCAGGTGATTGACCCGCGGCAGCGCGGCAACCGGCCGGCCGGCAAGCGCGCCGCCATAGGCCGGGCTCTGGATATAGGAGCGGGCGATCAGACCGCCGGTGCTGTGGGCGATGATGTCGACATCGGCCAGATCCGGCAGATCGGGGTTGGCTTCCTTCCACTTTCGCGCGGCGCGCTCGAGGTAGTAGCCCAGGTAGTCTACGCCGCGCTCGAATGTGCCGTCGACGAGGTTGTTGGCCGTGAAGCCGTTGATGACGCCGTCCGTCACGCCGTCATAGATCGACGGGGGAATGCGCCAGTCGTAGTTGACGATGAAGAGATCGCGGTCATCCTCATACCCCACGTTCTTGAGGGTCTGGATGAGGTCGTCATACACGCCGATCAACGGATCGATATCGATGAACTCCGGGTTGACCCCGCGCTGCAACCACCAGCGCCGGTCATTCCCGAAGGTGCCGCCGATGCCGGGCACGAGCAGCACGGGGCGCCTGGGCAAGGGTTTGCCCATCCGCAATACCGCCGTCTGGCCGGTGGTCATGTGGACCCAGACCGCCAGCTCGCCCTGGGCGTTGGTGTGCTCGCTGACATGGGCGTCATCGACGGTGCCGGTGAGACCCGGAATGCCGTCGCCCGCGCCCACCAGCCGGACCGTGCTGATGGCCGCTTCCTTGCGAGTGAGGTTGGTCTCGCGAAAGGTGGTCTGGAAGACGGCCACGCCCCGGCCGTCCTGAGCGACAAAGCCGATCTTGATCGTGTCGGTGGGAAGACCCGTGCGTTGGATAGAGACGCGCTTGTCGGGATAGAAACCCTTGATAAAGCCCTGGTCCTCGCCCGGATCGACCCGGCCGTTGTTGTCCAGATCGATATGCCGCTCGTTCGTTTCGAGCAGGCCGTTGCAGGCCGTGCCCGCGAGCCGGTAGACGGTCCGGGCGGGATCGAAGGCATCCCCCGGGACCGAGATGAAGACCCCCGGCCCCGCGCCAACGCGCAAGGTGTAGGGCGCGCTGGGCTTCAGATCACCGTAGAAGACCACGTCGTCGACATCGTCGAGGCTGGGCTTCTGGCCCGTCGCGCTGAACTCGCCCACGTTGGCGACGACATCCTGCCCGACCGCGCCGAGGTCGAAGGGCAGAATCCGGATGCTGGCGGCCGGGGTGTCACCGTAGCGGACGACGGTGCGGCCCTGGTTGTTGATCACCGGGCGCAGCCCGCCCACGCTGAGTTCCTGGGCGTAGCCCGGGTAAGTCGATAACCCGCCGAACGATCCACCGCTGGTGAGATAGGGGAAGGCGACCTGATCCTGGTCATTGATGCTCGCATGGGCGAGCACCGAGGTATAGCCGAACAGACCGCTGCGGGCGAGGACGTCAAAGGTGTCCACAGGGCTGGACTCCTCAGCGTTGTAGGCCCGGATCGTGGTGAGCGGCGGGGCGCCGTCATAACGCACGCGAACCACCACCCG
>JAGOCU010000266.1 GCA_017998555.1 Thermoflexales bacterium | reverse complement strand
GCGCGCTGATTGAACCCTCGGTGGCGCGCAAGGTCTTCGCCGAGTTCGCCCGGCTCGCGCCGGCGGCCCGGCCGCTGGATGCGGGGCTGGCCGAGCCGCTCACCGAACGCGAGCGCGAGGTGCTGCGCGGGGTGGCCGAGGGCTTGAGCAACCGCGAGATCGGGCAGAAACTCTTTCTGACCGAGGGCACGGTCAAGAACTATGTGACGAGCGTTTTGCAAAAGATCGGCGCGCGCGATCGGACCCAGGCGGCGCTGCGAGCGAAGGAACTGGGGCTGTTGTAGATATGCGGGAAACGATATGCCCCGCCCCGCCGTACGGCGGGGCGGGGCATATCGTTTCCCGCATATCTATTTGCCAGCGGGTTTGGCGCGCAGGCGGTCAAGCTCTTCGCTCAGTCGCAACGGCAGGCGCTGGACCGATGTGGCCGGGGCGCGCAGGTTGAAGTTGAAGATGGCCTTGTTGATGTCGCGCACATCGGCTTCGAGCCGGGCGACGGCCTTTTTCCAGTGCCGCTCGATGCTGTCGCGCTCCTCGAAGCTCGAGGCCTGGTCGAGCTGGCGCTCGCGCCAGGCGTAACTCCGCGCGATGCGGGCGCGCGCTTCGTCCATCATCTGACGCAGGCCGAGGTCTTCTTCGATCCACTCCGGCTTGGCCCCGGCGATCTTCAGGACATGGGCGGCCAGGCGCTCATCCTCCGGGATGTGGCTGTCATCCTCATCGGGCACCGCGCCCGTGCGCTTGAGGTTGTCGAAGTCCCCCGCCTCCTGCGCTTCGCGGATTTTGTTCTCGATGAGCTTGTTCCAGTCCTGCGTCATGGTTGCCGATTCTGCCATGAGTTAGGGTGGTTCAAGGCCGGGATCTATCCGCAGATTTCGCCGATTTGCGCCGATTTTTTTCGGGTTCCCTGCCGAACAGAACAGAAATATCCAATCGGCGCGAATCTGCGGAATCTGCGGACAAAAACGGAGAATCAAGCACGACTCTCGGCCATGATCTGCACCGCGCACAGCTTGAACTCGGGGATCTTGGCGATCGGGTCGAGGGCGAAGTCCTGGGTCAGCAGGTTGGCCGGGGCTTCGGCCCAGTGGAAGGCCAGGAAAACGACCCCGGGCTGGACCCGCTCACTCAGGCGGGCGACGGTGCGGACCTCGCCCCGTCGGCTGCGAATGAGCACCGCGGCGTCATCGGCGATCCCGGCGGCGGCGGCATCGGCGGCGTTGATCTCGATCCAACCGCCCGGCTCACGCCAGTGCAGAGCCTCGCTGCGGCGCGACATCGTGCCGGTGTGATAGTGATAGAGCACCCGGCCGGTTGACAACACGAACGGATACTCGGCATCGGTCGCCTCGGCCGGGGCGCGGGTTGCCACGGCGTGGAACTTGCCCAGCCCGCGGGTGAAGGTCTCGCGATGGAGGATGGGCGTGCCCAGGTGCTCTTCGGACGGGCAGGGCCAGCACAGGCCCTCTTCGCCCAGGCGGCTGTGGGTGATGCCGCGGTAGGCCGGCGACACGGAAGCGATTTCGGCCGCGATCTGGGCCGTGCCGGTGTAGGACCAGCGCGCGTTGGTCGACGATCCGCCGAGCAGGGTTGCCAGGCGCTTGCCGAGCTCGGCCACAATCCACCAGTCGGGTTTGGCCTCGCCGGGCGCCTTGAGGACCGGGTGCAGCCGTTGGACGCGTCGCTCGGTGTTGGTCTTGGTTCCATCCTTCTCGAGCCAGGACGCGGCCGGCAGGATGACGTGAGCCAGTTGGGCGGTCTCGCTCAGGAAGATCTCCTGGACGGCCAGGAAATCGAGCGCGCGGAGCGCTTCTTCGACATGCTCGAGGTTCGGGTCGCTGAGCATGGGGTTCTCGCCCATGACATACATCGCCCGGACCCGGCCCTCGCTGGCGGCCCGGGTCACCTCGACCACGGTGAGCCCGGGTTTGGACGGCAGATCGGCCAACCCCCACTTCTCGGCCACGGCCTTGCGCCGCGCCTCGTCGGTGACTTTCTGGTAGCCAGGGAGCACATCCGGCAGCGCGCCCATGTCGCTGGCGCCCTGCACGTTGGACTGGCCGCGGAGCGGATTCACCCCGGTGCTGGGTTTGCCGATCTGGCCGGTCAGCATGGCCAGGTTGGCCAGCGAGAGCACCATCTCGGTCCCGTTGGCGCGCTGAGTAATGCCCATCGCCCAGAAGATGCCGGAATGGCCCCTCTTTGATTCTGCGGCGTACTTCGAGGCGCCTTTGGCGCGCTCACCGAGGGCATACATTCGGGCCGCCAGGACGATCTTCTCGGCCGGCACGCCGCTGGCCAGGGCGGCCATCTCGGGGGTGTAGGGGGCGACCGATGCGGCGAACTCGTCGAAGCCCTCGGTTCGCGCGGCGATGAAGTCGCGATCGGCCCAACCCTCGCGCAAGATGACGTGGGCGATGGCCAGAAAGACAAAGTGGTCAGTGCCGGGTCGTGTCTGAAGCCAGAGCGTTGCGTGTTCGGTCAGCGGGATCTGGCGCGGGTCGACGACGATGAGGTTGGCCCCGCTCTTGACCGCCCGGACCATCTCATAGCTGATGACGGGATGGGACTCGGTCGTGTTCGAGCCGGTGACCAGCAGGCAGTCGGCGTCGCGGATGTCGCGGATGGGATTGGTCATCGCCCCGCCGCCAAAGGCCATCCCCAGGCCGGAGACCGAACTGGCGTGGCACAGCCGGGCGCAATGGTCGATGTTGTTGGTGCCGATGGCGGCCCGCATCAGCTTCTGGAAGAGATAGTTGTCCTCGTTGACACAGCGAGCCGAGGCAAGACCGGCGACCGCGTCGGGGCCGGCCGTCTGCACGGCCGCGGCCAGCTTGCCGGCCACGAGGTCGAGGGCGGTCTCCCACGACACGGGCACAAAGTCGGCCAGTGCCGCGCGCTGAGTCGGGCCCAGTGTCCAGGCCTCCGTAATCAGGCCCATCTCGCGGGCCAGGTCCTTGCGGACCAGCGGGTGGGTCAGCCGGTCGGGATGCTGGGCGAAATCCCAGCCCGAGCGGCCCTTGACGCACATGAACTCGCCGTTGGCCGGCGCCTCGGGATAGCCCTGGGCGTAGACGATGTGGTTGCCCTTGGTCCGATAGTCGATGCCGCAACCCACGCCGCAGTAGCCGCAGATGGTCTTCTTGTGCTCGAGTTCCCATTCGCGGCCCTGCTTGAGGCGCGAGACCGGCAGCAGCGCGGCGGTCGGGCAAACCTGCACGCAGCTTCCGCAGAACACGCAGTTCGAGTCGGCCATCGGCACATCGAAGGGCGTGGCGACATGGCTGCCAAAGCCCCGATCGACGATCTCGATGGCATGCGCGCCGATGACCTCGTCGCACACCCGCACGCACTTGGCGCACAGGATGCAGTACTGGTGGTCGCGGATGAAGAAGGGGTTGTCGGCCTGATACAACGTGCGCGAGAGCTTGAAATCGTGGCTGGTCTCGGTGATGCCGTAGTCGTAGGCGTATTTCTGCAGTGAACAGGCGCCGGCCTTGTCGCAGGTGACGCAATCCAACGGATGATCGGAGACAAACAAATCGATGGTGTCGCGTCTGAGCGCCGTAAGTTGGTCACTCTGGCTGCGGATCACCATACCCGGCTCGCAGGCCAGACCGCAGCTCGGGATCGGGTTGGGGCGCCCGTCGACTTCGACGAGGCACAACCGGCAGCCGCCCGAGGGCTTGAGATCGGGGTGATGGCACAGGCGCGGGATGTCGATGCCGTTGGCCAGGGCGGCGTCCATCGCGGTCGTGCCGGGCTTGACGCTGACGGGCTGGCCATCGATGGTCAGGTTGATCATGCCGGCACCTCCGTCGGGGCGCTTGCGGCCGCCCCGAGCATCTGCTCATACTCATCCCGGAAATAGCGGAGCGTGCTGATCACCGGGTTGGGCGCCGACTGGCCGAGGCCGCACAGGCTGGTCCGTTGGACGGTGACGCACAGCCGCTCCAGCCGGTCGATGTCGGCCTGAACGGCCTTGCCGTCCACGACCTTCTGCAGGATGCCCTGGATCTGCACGGTCCCGACCCGGCAGGGCACACATTTGCCGCACGATTCATCCACGCAGAACTCCATGAAGAACTTGGCCACGGCCGGCATGCTGCTGGTGTCGTCCATCACCACCAGGCCGCCCGAGCCCATGATCGAGCCGAGGGCCTTGAGGCTTTCGT
>JAGOCU010000267.1 GCA_017998555.1 Thermoflexales bacterium | reverse complement strand
CAGGCCGACGCGCGCGCGCTCATCACCCTGCTCCATCTGCGCGACATCGCTGAGAAGACCGGGGCCGCGTGCAGCATCACGACCGAGATGCTCGATGTGCGCGATCGCGATCTGGCCGACGTAACGCGCGCCGACGACTTTGTCATCAGCGACAAATTGAACAGCCTGATGCTCGCCCAGCTCTCGGAGAACCGCGAATTGGGCATCGTCTTCCGCAATCTCTTCACCGCGGAGGGAAGCGAGCTGTACCTGAAACCGGCTGGCGACTATGTCGCGCTCGGCGAGCCGGTCACCTTCTACACGGTGGCGGAGGCGGCCGCCCGCCGCAACGAGGTCGCCCTGGGTTACCGCATCATCGCCCACGCGGAAGACGCTGCGCGCGAGTATGGGGTGGTCATCAACCCGCGCAAAGGCGAGCCGATTACGTTCGAGGCGCGCGACCGGATCGTCGTGCTGGCTGAGGACTGAGCGCGCACGCGCTCAGGTTTGGCTGAGAGCGAGCACCCCCGGCAGAGCCGGGGGTGCTCGCTCTCAACAAAACCTATAGAATCCACGCCTTATGTCCCAAACCCCAACGCCTGCGCAGCGCTTCCGCTATGCCTTCGATAACATCATGGGCCGCGGCCCGATCGCGCTGATCGGCCTGCTGCTCGTCCTCACCGTCGCCCTGGTGCTCATCGTCGCCACCCTGATGGTGATCTCCGGCATATCGCCTGGCGATGCCGGCGATCCTGTCGACTTCGTTGAAGCCTTCTGGCTGGCGATGGTGCGCACCCTGGACGCCGGCACATTCGGGGCCGACACAGGCTGGCGCTTTCGTCTGATCATGCTCGTCGACACGCTCGGCGGCGTCTTCATCGTGGCCTCGCTGATCGGCATCCTGTCCTCTGGTCTCGAAGACCGCCTGGGCGAGATGCGCAAGGGCCGCTCGCTGGTTGTGGAGGAAGGGCATACCCTGATCCTGGGCTGGTCGCCCAAGATCTTCACCATCATCAGCGAACTGGCCATCGCCAACGAAAGCGCCCGCCAGCCACGGGTGGTGGTTGTCGCTGCGCGCGACAAGGTCGAGATGGAAGACGCCATCCGCGAGCGCGTCCCAAACACCGGCAAGATGAAGGTGATCTGCCGAACCGGCGACCCCATCGACCCCACCGACATCCTGATCGGCCGGCCGATGGCGGCCAAATCCATCATCGTCCTCGGCCCCGACTCGGAAGACCCGGACGCCGAGGTCATCAAGACCATTCTGGCCCTGACGCGGCGGGTGCGGGACAACACGGGCGGGCCCCGGCTCCACATCGTGGCCGAGATCAGGGATGAACGCAACCTGCAGGTCGCCCAGATGGTCGGGCGCGACGATGTCGAGTTCGTCCTGCTCGGCGACGTCATCGCCCGAATCGCCGCCCAAACCTGCCTGCAATCCGGACTGAGCGTCGTCATCACTGAGTTGCTCGACTTCAAGGGCAACGAGTTCTACTTCAGCGCGGAGCCCGCGCTCGCCGGCAAGGCCTTTGCCGAGGCCGCCCGTATGTATGACACTTCAACGTTGTGCGGTGTCCGGCGCGCCGGCGGCGCGTTTCAGCTCAATCCGCCGCCGGATTCGCTCATCGAGCCGGGCGACAAGGTTCTGCTGATTGCCGAGGACGACAGTCTGATCCGCCTGAGCGAAACGCCGCCGGCCATCGACGAGGCCGCCATCCGGGTTGCCGTGCCCCGCGCGCGGCTGCCCGAACGCAGCCTGATCCTGGGCTGGAACAAGCGCGGCGCCCAGCTCATCAACGAGCTGGACACCTATTCGGCCCCCGACTCCATCGTCCACGTCGTGGCGGAAGACCCCGCCGCCGGCGATGTCATCGCCCAGAAGTGCGCCAGCCTGGCCCACACGACCACAAGCTGCCGAACCGCCGACACGACCGATCGGCGCGTGCTGGACGCGCTCGAGATCGCGTCCTATCGGCACATCATTCTGCTGTGCGCCGACGATGTGTCCGCCCAGCGCGCCGATGCGCGCGCCCTCATTACCCTCCTGCACCTGCGCGACATCGCCGAGAAGACCAACGCCACCATCAGCATCACCACGGAGATGCTCGATGTGCGCGATCGCGACCTGGCTGAAGTGACCCGAGCCGATGATTTCGTCGTCAGCGACAAGCTGACCAGCCTGATGATCGCCCAGCTCTCGGAGAGCCGCGAACTGGCGGTCGTCTTCAACGATCTCTTCACCTCCGAGGGCAGCGAGGTGTATCTCAAGCCGGCCGGCGACTATGTCACCCCCGGCGCGCCGATCAACTTCTACACGGTTGCCGAGGCAGCCAGGCGCCGCAACGAGGTCGCGATCGGGTATCGCCTCATCGCCTACGCCGAGGAGGCCGCGCGCGAGTACGGGGTGGTCATCAACCCGCGCAAGTCCGAGTTCGTCACCTTCACCGACCGCGACAAGATCGTGGTCCTCGCCGAGGACTGACCTGCCCTGAAGCGCGATCCCCCGCTCCGCGGGGGATCGCGCTTCAGGGCAGGTTCTAGCCTGGCGCATACTCGAGCAGATCGGCCAGCTTCCAGCGCCCAACCTCGAGGTCGTAGCGCAGGCGATAGCGCCACAGCCCATCCTGGCGCGGCTCCTGGCCGACGGGCATGCCCCGCCCGTCGAAGAGGGCAACGCGCGCATCCCGCAGATCGACAAGCGCCTCGCATTCCAGGCCATCGGGACTGAACGCGTAGATGCTGATGCGCTCGATGACGCCCTGGTTGAGCGCCTGCCAGGCCGGCCCTGGAGCGGCATCGCGGAGGGCCTGCTCGCCCGCGGAAAGGTAGGTCCCGATGCGGGTGGCCCGCAGAAGCGTTAGGCGGCCGGCCACGGCATCGGTTCCGGTCACGCCGCTCTGGCCAAGGGCCAGTTCCTGCTCAAGCGCCAGCCGGACCGCCTCGCGGGCCGTCCGCGACGCCTCGGCCGGCGCGGCGATCTGGCCGTCGGCCAGCCGGCGCATGGCACCCGCCCAGGGCGCCTCGCGCGCGGCCGCGCCTGGCGCGGCGGCCGGCACCTGCGCAATGTTGACTTCGGCCGTTGGAATGTCGGCCGGGGCGGATCCGCCCTGGCCAGGGGCTTGCCCAACCGATTTCGGCGCGCTGGCGCTGGTCTGCGGTCGCGCGTACAGCCCGGGTTGCTGGGCAAACAGGCTGATCGCTCCCGCGATCGCCAACGCGACCAGGGCGAGGCAGATCCACGCCAGGGGTGTCAGCCGCCGCGCCAGCGATCGGTCTGCCGTGGTCGGGGTGAAGGTTGGGCGATATCGCGCGCGGGTCATCGCTGCTGGCAAGCCTACAGGCGCGCGGCCCAAACGAACCTGACAATTGGCTGACAGTTGCCCTCAGGACCATCATCGGACACGATACTCCCCGGCCCAGCGTATGCCGGGCCGGGGAGTATCGTGTCCGGAAAGAATTCTCTGGATATTTTCGGGGAACGAGAATGACCCTTCTATAATTCCGCCAGAAATGGCAAATAATCAGGACGCAGCCCGGCGGGCCTTTCGCAAATTGCTCGCCAGGCACGAAATGACGACGAAGCAGGTCGCTGCCGAGATTGGGGTGGTGCCGGCCACGCTCTACAACTGGCTCAGGAAGCCGACCCCCACCGACCTGGGGCCGGTGACGATGACCAAGGTCGCCGCTTTGTTCGGCCTCAGTCTGGCACAGATGCAACGTCCCACGCCGGATGTGATTGCCGCGTCGGAGAGCCGGACGCCGGTATATGGGCGGGTCAGGACGCTTCGCCAGATCGACGGGCTGCTGGCCGGCATCGAGGATCCAAGAAAGCAGGCCCAGGCCGCGCGCGTCGTCGTTGAAACGCTGCGAACCCTGCATGGCGAGGCCGAGGGCGCGCACAAGCCGCGGGCCAGCCGATTGCGGGCCATGCTGACGCTGCTCGGTGTGCCCAGCGCTGGATGGGGCGAGGCGAGTCAGCCAGGCGCCAATTCGGTCGGCAGCCCGAGCGTCGACGTCTCCCAGTGCGCGCGCGAGTGGTGCTGAGGCGGGGCGGAAGGATCACTCCCGCGAATACTGCCTGACCTTCTCGAGCAGCGTCGCCCGCTCGATCCGGAGCACGGCCAACGACCCAAACACACCCTCCAGCGCGCGGCGCAGTGCCGCCTCGTCCACCCCCTCGCCCCGATAGCGCA
>JAGOCU010000265.1 GCA_017998555.1 Thermoflexales bacterium | reverse complement strand
TGGGGGGTTTGTTCTGTTGGGCCATCCACCATAGACCTTTTTTTCTTTTTACCCAGCCGGCCCCCATGCGCGCGAGGCCGAACCCGCCGTGACCTGTCAGGTCGCCTCCAGAATGGGCTTGTTTGAGGCTGTGCGGCCTATTTGAGCGCCTTGGCGAGGAAATCCATCACGAGCTTCTGATTGTCGGCGGCCGAGAACTGGCTTCCGCCGTGGCCGGCACCCGGGATCAAGGTGTAGGTCACTTTGTCCGCCCCGATCAGCGGCGTTAGCGCATCCGCGAGCAGCTTGCCCTGCTGCGGCGGCACGTTGCAGTCGGCCGTGCCGTGCTGGATCAGAAAGGGCGGGGCCTTGGCCGAGACATACGCGATCGGGTTCATCACCCGAGCCGCTTCCGGTTTGGTCTGGATCGGCGCGCCAATGAGGGTGGACTCGGGCGAATTGGCGGCGTTGTGATCCACCGGGCAAGCCGTGCCCGCGAACTGGGCATCCATCTGCAGGAAGTCGGTCGGGCCAAACCAATCGACGACGGCCTGGACGCAGCTCGACTGATCGGCGTTGCCGAGCTCGGGGCCTTCCAGGGCGGCCGCGCCGCAGGAAGTGCCGAGCAGGGCGGCCAGGTTCCCGCCCGCCGATGCGCCGAAGGACGCAAAACGCTGGGAGTCGAGTTTGTACTTGGCGGCATTGGCCCGCAGCCAGCGCACCGCGGCCTTGGCATCCTGGATCTGGGCCGGCGACTTGGCTTCGCCGCTCAGGCGGTAGTTGATGCTGGCGACCGCGTAGCCGGCCGAAAGAAAAGCGTCGGCCATATCCGGGTTGCCTTTGTCACCCATCATGAAGCCACCGCCATGGATGTTGATGATCAGCGGGTACGGGCCGGCGCCCGTCGGGACATATAGATCGAGCTTCTGGGCGGCTGAGCCCGTGGCATAGGCGGCATCCTTGAGGACCGGCACGGCGGTAACACTCGATCCGGCGGCGCCAGCCGGGCCGCCGCGGGGCGGAAGCCCGGCCGCGGGCAGGACGGCGGCGGCGCCCGTGGTCGCTGTTGGGGCCGGCGAGACCGCGGTGGGCTTGGAGGCCGCCACAGTAGCAGCCGCCGTAGCGGGCGCGGTGGCCACAGGGGTCGGGGCGGCCGCCGGGGGCGCGGCGCTGGCGCAGCCCGACAGGGCGAATACGGCCAGGGCGGCCAGGCGAACCAAGAGAGTGGGGGTGTTTCGAAGCGATGACATGCTGTTCTCCTTGTTGAACTGAACTGCGCGTCATGCTACAAACCGAATCTACAGACAATCTCAAGCCCAGCGGGAGAAATCCTGCAGTGTCGCGTTCGCTGTTCGCGGCCGACCTTGATAGTGCAGCGTCGACTGTCGGGCAAATGCTTCCGGCTAGATCACCGTCCCTACCGCAGCGCCGCCGCCAGGGCCGGATCGCGGCCAGCCAGCCAATCGGCCGATGACAGCAGCACCGGCCGCCCCGGATCGATCGTCAGGCGGGTGTCGTCGGCTGCGCTTTTCTGCACGTAGCGGGCCGACACCCACACCTCGATCTTCGAGTTTGGCAGGGTGGCCGTCCGCGTGTCGGCATACAGGTTGGGGCTGCCGCCCGTCGGCTCGCCCACGATCGTGGCCCGGGTGCTGCGTTCCAACTCGACGGCAAAATTGGCCGCGGCCGAAAAGGTATTTCGCCCGGTGATGACATACAACCGCCCGGCCTGATTGACCTCCTCGCTCTGGAGAAACGTCAGCAAAGGCCCATAGGTGTTGTTGTCGCCCCCGCCGTTGTGGCGCAGGTCCACGACCACCCGCGGGATGGATTTGGCGCGGACCAGCTCGCGCGCCCGCCCGGCAAACGCCGACAGTGACTCGCTCCCGCTTGCGGGCTGGACGGCGTTGTACTGGATGTAGAGCGTCCGGCAATCCTCGAGGCAAGTCATCCAGAAATTCTCGCTCTTGCGGCTCAGCCACATGGGCTCGGTCCGGGCCGGCAGGGCAAACAATGGCATCCAGGCGCGGTAGGCGGAAATGTCGATCGGTGCGGGTTGAATCGTCACCGTTGTGCCATCGGCGCGCTGAAAGACAAGATTCGGGCGGGCGGGATCCGCAATCAGACCTTCGGCGAGGAGCAATTCGGGGATCATCAAATAGGCAGGGGACAGATGGCGCACCCAGGACTCGTTGTCGTGCTCGACATAGCGGCGGATGCGTTTGAGCGCCGCGCCCACATCGACACCGTCGATCCGCACCAGCTTCGCGCCAACCAGATTCTCGTGCGGCGGGCGCGCGGCGATGACGACCAGGCCATCGCTGAAGTCATACAGGCGCAGGCCGTACATGCGCCACGCCATCGCCGCTTGCCCGAAGAAAATTCGGGTATGCCCGTCAAACTGGGCGGCAATATGCAACAGACCTGCCTTGATCTGGTCGTCGGACAGCGTATCGAGCCGCCCATCCAGCCCGGCGACCAGGCCATTCACCTCAGCCTCGTTGCCTTTGTAGAACGGTTTCGGGTGGATGGCCTTGAGGGCATCCACAAGCGCGCGCAAGTCCTCCCGCCAGCGCTTGGCCCGCATCGCTGCCGCGTCTTCGACACCGCCGCTCGGAGAAGCAAATGCGGCGGCCACGAACGCTGAGACGCGATCGATGAAGTCCTGTTTGTCGGGTCCGCCCAGCAACTCGACCCCATGCGCGGCCCCGGCGTAGGTGTGGAGGGCCTTCGGCGCCGGCGCATTGTCGTGCAGCCATTGGGTCTCGCTGGAGGGCACGGTCGCGTCCCCGGCGCTGGAGACAAAGAGTTTGGGCACGCGAATCGCCTTCAAGTCGTCGATGCTGACCGTGAGCGGCGCAACGGTGTAGGGTGTGCCCACCGCGATCACCCCCGCCACGTCCTGCTCGCCGCCGAGCTTGATCGAGGCGATGCCCCCCAGGCTGCCGCCCGCCAGCACAACCCGCCGGGCGCCCTGGGCGCGGGCGTGCGCCAACGCCGCGCGCGCATCCGTCACCGCCAGCGTCCACGCGCTCTGGCCAGGCGCGTCGGGGTTCGTGCCGCGCCAGTCGTAGGTCAGCACCGCCCAGCCGGCTTTGGCCAGCGCCTCGGCCAGCGGCAGCCAGCGCGCGCTCCGGCCATCGCCGTTGCTGGACAGGATGACCCAATCCGGGCCGCCGCCCCATTGCCGCGCGACAAGGGTCGCGCCGTCGTCGGTCGTGAGCCGCAGGTCCTGCGGACGTGCCGCGGTCGGCGTCACGGGAGCAACAGTTGGCGGGATGGTCGCAGGGGCAGTGGCGGTCGCGGTCGGAGCGGGCGCGGGGGAGGGGGTGGCCGGCGGAGGCGTGGCGCCACAGGCGCTCATGAGGATCAGCATCAGGCAAACTGCGGGAAGGCGAAGGGTGCGCATCGCAACACTCTAGCCCGTGCAGGCGCACAGACCCCCCTCAAAACTGAGGGGGCTGCGCCACCGCCTGCATCCGGCTGTTGACGCCCAGTTTGCGAAACAGATTCCGGCAGTGCCAGCGCACGGTCGTAACGGAAATTCCCAGGCCCTGTGCGATCTGCGGATCGCGCCAGCCGCGCCGGAGGCAGGCCAGCACCTCTCGCTCACGCGGACTGAGCGGGCCGCCCGGCGCTCCGCTCGCAAGCGCGCGCGTGTCGTCGCTCAGAAAGTCAGTCAAGCCAGTCCCCTGAGTCTGAGCAAGCAGGTGGGCGCGCCGGGCGAGGTCTTCGGCCCGGGCCGGATCGCCATCGCGCAGGCTGAGCGCCGCCAGGCCGTCCAGAGAGGTGATGTGCAGCAGACCATGCCGAGTGGACTCGCCGCGCATCGCCGCGGTGCGCATCCGGCGCCTGGCATCGACCAGGGCGCCGCGGTCGCGAGCCAGGTGCGAGAACTGGGCCTCAATGACACCCGCCAGCACCGCGTCACTGGCCGGCAGGATCCGGCGGGCCTGAGTCAGCCAGCGTTCGGCCTCATCCGGCTTGCCCGCCCGCCGCGCGGCGATGGCCCGGATCAGCGCCAACTGGCCCCGAATGGATGGGAAGTTCGGTCGAGCTGCGACCGCCGCGGGCCGATGCTGTTCGAGTCGCGCGAGGCGCGTCTCCGCGTCGCGCACGTGGGGTTCGGCCTCATGCGGGGTCGCGCCCAGCACGAGCGCCCAGGCCAGCCACATGCTCAAGTCGGGCTGCAGACGGCGCAGAGAG
>JAGOCU010000264.1 GCA_017998555.1 Thermoflexales bacterium | reverse complement strand
GCCCTTTGTCAGGCGACGAAAGAGGCAGCCTAGCTTAAAGGCTGCCCCTTCATGTTCGGTTACTCGCTATTGGATTGGGTGTTTTCACACCGCAGCTCAAGTTAGCGGCCTCACAGTATACACGAAAGCCGGGGGATGTCAATTTGAGGGCGGGCTGTGGTGTTTCGTGCGTGAGGTTGGCCTGCTTCGCAGGCCAACCTCACGCACGAAACACCTGATAAGGGCTCGGCGGGCGAACCGTTGCGTGCTACAGTTCACCGAAGTTTGCCAACAACGATCCTGCTCACCAAGCTGTATGTCCCGCCACCCCGGCCCCAGGCGGTCCTCAGACCCAGCCTGATCGCCCGGCTGAACGAGGGGCTGCACCGCAAACTGACCCTCATCGCTTCGCCCGCCGGCTTTGGCAAAACCACCCTGATCAGCGAATGGGTTGCCCGGTGCGGGCGCCCGGCCGCCTGGTTATCTCTCGACGAAGGGGATGGCGACCCGGTCCGCTTTCTCACCTGTCTCGTCAGCGCTTTGCAGACGCTGAACCTGAGCGGCGTCGCGGCCATCCCGGCGGGCACCGGACAGGGTGTGATGCGCGCGCTCGAATCGCCCCAGCCACCGCCAATCGAGGCGATTCTCCCGGCCCTGCTCAACGAAGTCAGCGCCATCCCCTTCGACTTCGTCCTCGTTCTGGACGATTACCACCTGGTCGATGACAGGCAGGTCGACGCCGCTCTCGCCTTTCTGCTCGAGCACCAGCCGCCGCAGATGCACCTGGTCGTCACCACCCGCGAGGATCCGGATCTCCCGCTGGCCCGGCTGCGCGCCCGGGGACAGTTGACCGAGCTGCGGGCCGCCGACTTGCGGTTTGCCCCCGCCGAAGCCGCCGAATTCCTCACCCGGGTCATGGGCTTGACGCTGTCAACCGAAGACGTCGCCGCCCTGGAGGGCCGCACTGAAGGCTGGATTGCCGGCCTGCAACTGGCCGCCCTTTCGATGCAGGGCCACCAGGACGCCCATGCCTTTATTCGAGCCTTCGCCGGGGACCACCGCTACATCGTGGACTACCTGGTCGAAGAGGTTCTGCAGCGTCAGCCCGAACTTGTACGAGATTTCCTGCTCCAGACGGCCATCCTGGACCGCTTGAATGGTCCGCTGTGCGATGCCGTCACCGGCCAGCCGGGCGGCAAGGCCCGCCTGGAGTCCCTTCAGCGCGGGAACTTCTTTGTCGTTCCATTGGATGACACACGGCACTGGTATCGCTATCACCATCTTTTTGCCGATGTGCTTCAAATGCACTTGATCGCCGAGCGGCCCGATCAGGTGGCCGGTTTGCATCGACGCGCAAGCGCGTGGTACGAGCAGAATGGTTTTTCCGCGGATGCGATCCGGCATGCGCTGGCGGGGGGCGATTTCGACCGGGCGGCGGGATTGATCGAGCTGGCGGCGCCGGGCCTGCGCAAGACGAGACAGGACGCCACCCTGCTCGGCTGGATGAAGGCCCTGCCTGACGAGACATTCCGAACCCGGCCACTTCTCAGCGTTGAGTATGTCGGCGTTCTGCTGACGAGCGGCGAGCTTGTTGGGCTTGAGGACCGACTGAGCGAGGCCGAACGCTGGTTGGACACGTCTGCCGACGGGCGCGCGCGAACGGAAGCCTCAGCGGCCGCGATGGTCGTCATGGACGAAGAGGAGTTTCGCCGTCTTCCCGGGTCGATCGCCATGTACCGGGCTGCCCACGCGCTGATTCTGGGCAACGTGCCCGATACCGTGAAGCATGCTCGGCGGGTGCTCGACCTCACATCGGAGGCCGACCATCTCCTGCGTGGCGCGGCTTTGGCGATCCTGGGACTCGCATCATGGAGGATCGGGGATCTTGAGGCCGCGCATCGGTCGTATGCCGAAGGCATGTCCCATTTGCGCAGGGCCGGAAACCTCACTGACGCGGTCGAGGGCGCAGTCACTCTGGCCGACATACGGTTGGCGCAAGGTCGCCCGCGCGAGGCCATCCGCACCTATGAACAGGCACTGCAGTTGGGAACGGCGCAGGGCGCGTCTGCCATCGCCCTGCGCGGCACGGCAGATGTCTACATGGGTCTGAGCGACCTCCACCGTGAGCTCAATGATCTGGATGCCGCCACCCAGCATCTCCTGAAAGCCAGGGCGCTGGGCGAGCACGCCGGTTTCCCGCAAAACCGGTATCGCTGGCCCCTGGCGATGGCCCAAATACGGTGGGCCCAGGGCGATCTGGATGGCGCGCTCGATCTGCTCAACGAAGCAGAGCGCCTGTATTCGACCGCCTTTTCCCCCGATGCGCGCCCGATCCCAGCGATGAAGGCGCGGTTGTGGGCCGGGCAGGGGCGGCTGAGTGACGCCCTCGCCTGGGTGCGCGAGCGGGGGCTATCCGTTGACGACGACCTGAGCTACCTGCGCGAGTTCGAGCACATCACCCTGGCCAGAGTGCTCCTGGCCGGGTATCGGGCTGAGCCAGCCGCCCGCGCCCTTCTCGAGGCCACCGGACTCCTGGACCGCCTGCTGAAGGCGGCCGAAGGCGGCGGCAGAATGGGCAGCGTGATTGAGATCCTGGCCCTGCTGGCGCTGGCCCGTCAAATGCAGGGAGATATCCCTGGCGCGCTTGGGCCGCTTGAACGGGCCCTGGCCCTGGCGGAGCCCGAAGGCTACGTCCGGATATTCCTGGACGAAGGCCCGCCCATGGCGGACCTGCTGGAATCTGTGGCAAAACGAGGGGCGACCTCGAATTACGTCCGTCAACTTCTGACGGCCTTTGGCAAGGCTGAGGACAGACCGTTGGTCAAGCAGGCCCTGGCCGAGCCGCTGAGCGAACGCGAGCTTGAGGTGCTGAAAATGCTCCGGACCGAAATGGGCGGCCCGGAAATCGCAGACACGCTCATGGTGTCGTTGAACACGCTGCGCACCCACACCAAGAACATATTTGCCAAGCTTGGGGTGAACAACCGTCAGGCCGCGGTGCGCCGGGCCAACGAACTCGGCCTGTTGTAGAGGGATTGGCTAACGCGATGCCCCGCCCTGGCGCATGCCGGGGCGGGATATCGCCACCCGCGATTGTTTTCGGCGGAAGTGTTGATCACCACGTCAATCACCACATGTGGTGATGCGTGGTCACCACCCTCGCCGCTATCTTCTTCCCAACGAGCACCAACAGAATCGTTGTCGGAAATGGAATCCCCCGGCTTCACCCGGGCGTACCGCTTCCAAAAACAGGAGAATTATCAAATGAAAGCAATTGTTTCGACCCGCTACGGCACGCCCGATGTTCTTGAGCTCAAGGAGGTTGAAAAGCCCACGCCAAAGGACAAAGAAGTCCTGGTGAAAGTTCATGCGACCTCGGTCAACGCCGCGGACTGGCATCTGTTGACCGCCGACATCTTCCTGGTTCGCCTGGCAGCCGGCATGTTCAAACCCAAGAACACGATTCTCGGCTGCGACATCGCGGGGACGGTTGAGGCAGTCGGCAAGGACGTCAAGCAGTTCAAGCCGGGCGATGCGGTGTTCGGCGATGCTTTCAGCTACCACTACGGCGGTTTGGCGGAATATGTGGCCGTTACCGAAAGTGTCCTGGCTCTGAAGCCAGCCAACTTGTCATTCGATGAAGCCGCCGCTGTGCCATTGGCAGCGATCACGGCCCTGCAGGGTTTGCGCGATCTAGGGCAGATTCAGCCGGGGCAGAAGGTCCTGATCAACGGGGCTTCGGGTGGCGTGGGAACGTTTGCCGTTCAGATCGCCAAGCACTACGGGGCGGAGGTTACCGCCGTCTGCAGCACCCGCAACCTCGCCATAGCCCAGTCGCTTGGGGCGTGTCACGTCATTGATTACACCAAAGAGGATTTCACCCGGAACGGGCAGCAGTACGACCTGATTCTTGCGGCGAATGGGAATCTCCCGGTGTCAGCCTATCGCCGCGCGTTGACACCGACGGGCATGTGTGTGATGACCGGAGGCAACCCGTCCCAGACTTTCCCGGTGATGTTCCTGGGACCGCTCATGTCAAAGAAGAACGGGCAGCGGTTCGGCATGCTGACCTTGAAACCCAACCCGAAGGATCTGCCGCTTCTCAAGGGGCTTCTGGAAACGGGCAAGATCACCCCGGTGATTGACCGGCGATATGCGCTGAGCGAGGCGCGTGATGCGTTCCGGTATTTTGGCGAAGGGCACGCCAAAGGCAAGGTGGTCATTAACGTGGCCT
>JAGOCU010000263.1 GCA_017998555.1 Thermoflexales bacterium | reverse complement strand
CGGTGTCGGCGGCGCCGCGGTTGGCGCGCTCACCACGCCCTCGCGCTAATTCTTCCCAACAGAATCACTTTCCGAAAGCGATATCCCCGCCCCGGCGAACGCCGGGACGGGGATATCGCTTTCGGAATTGAATGTACGCATGGATGTTTCCCGCGCCCTCCAGCACCCTACCCGGGATCCCGCTTTCGTCCAAAAACTGGCCGTCACCAGTCTGGTCGGAATGGTCCCCATCCTGAATTTCGCCCTGTATGGCTACGCGCTCGAGCACAGCAAGAGTGTGATGGAGGGACGAGATAGCATCCTGCCAACCTGGGACGACATCGGGGCGAAGTTCCAGCGCGGCTTGTTGCTGGTTCTAGCCCAAATGGCCTATCTCGCGCCTGTGTTCCTGATCTATGGCTGCTTCTTCATATTCATCATCGGGGGCGCGGGACTTGCTGGCGCGGCGAACACGCGCCAGCAGGAGCGCGACATTGCGGCACTGCTGAGCGTCGGCTCGATCGCCATCATGTGTGTGGCCGGGCTTGTCGCGCTGGTCCTCAGCCTGCTCACACCGGGCGTGTACCGGCAATTCTTCATCCACGGCACGTTTGCCTCATGCTTTAGGTTCAGCGAGGTGCTGGCCTACACCCGCCGCCGCATTGGCGACATCGTGCTGGCCTGGCTGGCCCTGGGGGCGATCGGAGTGGTGGTCGGTCTCGGCTCAATGGTGCTCTCGTTTGTGCCGTGTTTGGGCACCCTGGCGGTCCTGGCCCTTTCGTTTGCGGTGACGGGCTACCTCATCGTCGTGCACGCCCACTTGATGGGGCAGATGTTGCTCAAGGACAGCCAGGCGTTGGCGCCCGCGCCCATGCCGCCCGTGCCGCCGGCGACCATCGGCGGGTAGGGGCGGCGCGGGATGACGGTGTCGGGGAGGGTAGCCGACGGCAATGCCGTCGGCTACCCTCCCCGACAGGGGCACGAGCATCTAGGCAAACCAGGCTGCCGTCTTGCGCCGGCGGACAGCAAACAGCATCCGCATCGCAAGACCCCCGAAGAGCGCCGCTGCAAGGCGCCCCAACCCGCCAAGCGGCAGGGCGTAATCAATGTGATCGATGACCCGGGTGCCCGCCCCGGCCGCCTCAAACGCATGGCTGTGTCGCCAATAGGCCATCGGCCCGCGCCCGGTCTGCTGATCGACAAACTGGCGACCGGCCTCAACCGCAATCACGGTCAATTCCCAGGGCTGGCGGATCGGCCCCAGCGCCAGCTCGAGGTGAATGGCGCTTCCGACCCGAAGCGGCGCGTCGAAGCGGGACACCCGAACGCGCGGCAGCCCGGGCATGACCGTGGCCAGCCTGGCGGGGTCAGCGTGAAACGCCCAAACCTCATCCATCGGCGTGGCCAGAACGAAGGCGCTGTCGAACGTGGCATGTCGCACAAGGCTTGTTCCCAAAGACGATACCCCCCGGCTTCGCCGGGGGGTATCGTCTTTGGATGACTTAACGGTACTCACCCTTGCCCAGCGAACGCCGAATGAGCTTGCCCAGGGTCATTTTGCGGGTGAAGGCAATCCCGTCGCGCAGGCGAAGCGGGGTAATCCCGAAGAGGGTCTCGGTCTTGTTGTCGCGGGTGGTGTTGTTCACCCCCAGCATGCCCAACAGACTCGGGGTAACCGGCGGCCGGGGCAGGAGCTTGTCCATCAGCGCGACCGGGAGCTTGAGCAGACCGGCAGGGATCTTGAGTTTGACCCGTTTGATCCCCATCTCGGCCATGATGGCGTCGATGATGGCCTCGAGCGTCAGCACTTCGCTCCCGCAGATCTGCAAGCGCTGGTTGAGGGTCTCGGGCAGATCGACGGCCTTGACGATGCAGGCGGCCACATCGGCCGCCGCCATCGGCTGGAAGGCAGTCTTGCCATCGCCGGGCACAACCATAAAAGGTGGGATGCGGGCCAGGCCGGCCAGGGTGTTGATGAACTCATCGCCCTCGCCGAAGATGACCGAGGTTTCGAGGATGGTGTAGGGGATGCCGCTCTCGATGAGGGCCCGCACGCCCTGGCCCTGGGTCGAGGCGAGCGGATAGGGCCGGCTCTCGTCCGCCCCGAGACCGACCAGGTTGATGATGCGGGTCACGCCGGCGGCCTTGGCGGCGTTCACCACATTGCGAGTGCCCTCGGCGTTAATGCGCGCCATCGTCGACGCGCCCCGATCCCGGTTCACCGCCGCGAGATGGATGACGACATCGACACCCGCCATGGCCCGCGTCAGGGAGGCCGGATCCGTCACATCCCCGATGGCGGGGAGCGCGCCATAGCGCCGGATCTTGTCGGCCTGGGCCTCGGATCGCACCAGACCCTTCACATGCTGGGCCGGCCCGCTCTGAGCGAGCGTTCGAAGCACATATCCGCCGACATAACCATTCGAACCAGTAATCAGTATCACGTTGTTACCTTCCTTGGAAGCTCGCTGCTCTATCTTTTTCGGGAGCGACATCAACCGGCGGAGCCGATTGATGTCGCTCCCGATGGAAATCCGATGCGATCAGTATGAAATGGTTGTCTGAGCAACGGCTGATATGTGATTTAGCAGCTTTGTATAATGTTTGTTCGATGGTTTGGCATGATCGCACTCCCCGCGCTTCGCGCGGGGAGTGCGATCATGCCAATCATTTCGGCCGCAGTCAGCGCAACAGGAACCCCTGCTCCTCGAGGACAGCCTTGAGGTCCACCCGGGCCGGGCGGGACACCCGCCGGGCCGTATGTTCGGTCCAGCCATACGCCTCCAGCGTCTCCGGGTGACCGGGGACAGGCACCTGCCGCCCGTCATAGATGCCGGTCGCGATCATCATCTGATCGTAGTCGCGCAAGACCTCATCCTGACCCGCCGCCGAATATCGCTCGTGATGCAGCACGGCTCGGATGGGGAGACGCGGGCGCGGTTGCGGCGGCCGAATGGGCACGCCCAAAGTCATTCCAAACAGAGGAAACATGAGCCGCGGCAGGTCGAACATACGGATGACCGCCCGGGTGTTGTTCCTCAACCCGCCGATGTAGCACACCCCCAGGCCGAGCGACTCAGCCGCCAGGGCGGCATTCTGGGACGCCAGGGTCGCATCAATCGTCGCGATCAAAAAGCTCTCCACATGGTCGTGTTGATGACGATGGCCGCGCAGGACCGTGGCGCGATCGATTCGGCTCAGATCGGCGCACCAGACCAGAAAGAGCGGCGCCTCACGCACTTGCGCCTGGTCGCCGCACAACGTCGCCAACTCGGCCCGCCGATTGGCCTCGCTGACCGCAATGACGGCATAGGCCTGCAGGTTGGACGAGGTCGCCGCGCGCTGGGCGCAGTCGATGATGGTCTCAAGCGTCTCCGGCGCGATCGGATCAGGGCGGTAGTGGCGCGCCGTCGCGTGCCGGCGCATGAGGTCAAGGACGGGGTTGCTGGGAGGCATATTCAAAGATTATCTCCTGCGCTCCCTGCCACAACACCGTCCGCCCAATCGCTGGCAGCGCAGCGCGCCCTTCGACGACGGTCAGAAAGTGATTGCCGGCGAGCTGGCCCATCTTGCTGGCGAACAGACAAGCGCCGTAGGGGAACAAGATCTCAGTCTCGCTGTAGCCGCCCGGGTAGAACAGGATTTCGCCCGGAGCGGGATGACTGGTGTGGTTTTCGAAGCCAACCTCGAGCCTGAACTCGCCCAACGGAATCCAGCAAGCTTCGCCGCTCCAGCGGGCATGAATGAGCTTCTGTCGGTAGGGCAGCAGGGCCCGGAACGCGGCGCAGGTTTTCGGGGCGGCCGCCTCTTCGAAACGCGCGAGCAGGGTTGCGCCGGCGACCGAGATCTGGATGTGGGTGGGGGTGGTCATGGGGGGATGATACGGCGTATCATCCCCCCCATGCCCCTCATCGACCGCGCGCGCGCGGCGCTGCGCCGCCCGCTGCCCGGATTCGCCGGCCAGTCGCGGATGATGCCGCCGGGGCGGTTTGTGCCCCCCGACATCAGCGGCGCCCACCTGGGCGGTGTGCTGGTCCTGCTCTATCCCGTTGATGGGCTCGCCCAGGTGGTTCTCACCCGCCGAACCGAGACCCTGGGAAAACATCGCGGGCAGATCTCCTTCCCGGGCGGGCGCATGGATCCCGGGGACCTCGACCTGATCCAGACCGCCCTGCGCGAGACCCGCGAGGAATTGGGCATCGACGTAAGCGGGGCGGATGTGCTCGGGACCCTCACCCCG
>JAGOCU010000262.1 GCA_017998555.1 Thermoflexales bacterium | reverse complement strand
CGGGTTGACGCCCCCATCCACCTCGAGTTCAGCCGGGCTGCCGATGTCGTCGAGCATTCCCCGCACCCGCGCAATCCGGGCCAGCGCGCCCGGGATGAATGGCTGGCCGCCGAAACCCGGCTCGACTGACATGATCAGGACGAGTTCGAGATAGGGGAGCACGTCTTCGAGCACCGTCAGCGGTGTCAGCGGATTGAGGGCCAGCCCGGCACCCATGCCCAGGGCGTGAATGGCTTCGAGCGTCGAATACAGATGCGGGCACGCTTCGGCGTGGACGATCAGGCGCGACATTCCCGCGCGCTGGAAGTCGGCCAGATGGCGCTCGGGCGCCTCGATCATCAGATGGGCCTCGCAGGCCAGGCTTGTGCTGCGTTTCGCAGCGGCGCACACGGCCGGGCCAAACGTCAAACTGGGCACAAAGCGCCCATCCATGACGTCGAGGTGAATCAAATCAACGCCGGCGCGCTCCGCCGCCTGAATCTGTTCGCCCAGCCGGGCGAAATCAGCGGTGTAGATCGAAGGCGCCAGCTTCATGGCTGCCTACTTGATCATGCCGACCCGGCGCATCCAGTCCACCCGACCCATGAGGTAGTCGAGGGCGATGTGCTGTTCTTTGGCGATCGCGGCCCAATCCGGCAGGCCAAGCCGCGCGGTGCGGATGGACTCCATGATGAGCTTTTCGATCTTGGTGGGCTGCAAATCAAACTTCGTCGTCATTGACCTGATGTCACTCCATGCACAGAACTCCTACAAGACCCATTTCCAATGGCGATTTGCCCGCCCCGGGAATTCGCCTCCGGACCGGTCTTGTTAGGGATTCCAAGCATACGCGGCCTTCCTTGTGAAAACCTGAACAATAAGTATATTCAGCCCTGCCAGGATGGCAAGGAGACTTAACATAATGAGTGGCAAAGCCTTGACCTTGCGCCCGCTGTCGCCGGCGGATCCTCCGGTCATCTGCGCCGCCTTTCGAGCGCAAGGCTGGCACAAACCCGAATCGCAGTACGATCGCTATCTGAGTGAGCAACGCGCCGGCGCGCGCGACGGAATTGTGGCCGAGCTTCACGGCGCTTTTGCCGGTTACGTCTGCGTAGTCTGGGTCTCGTCCTATCCCCCGTTTTGTGACGCGGCGATTCCCGAGATCGTCGACCTGAACGTACTCAAGGCCTGCCAACGACGCGGAATCGCCACGGCGCTGCTTGATGAGGCGGAGTCGCTTATCGGCCGGCGAAGCGCAGTCGCTGGGATCGGCGTTGGGCTGACCGCCGATTACGGGCCCGCTCAGATCCTGTATGCCCGTCGAGGCTATGTGCCCGACGGACGCGGCGCCTGGTCGGGTGATCGCCCACTCGCATACGGTGAGCGCCTCGTCGTCGAAGATGATCTCGTGCTGCATCTCACGCGCGCACTGCGATAGGTGTTACGTTTGGAGAGAGACTGGCCCGCCCACGGGGTGGCCGGGGTGGGCCCATCGCGCCAAAGAGGTCTGGGGCAATGGTATTCTCCGCCCGAACCGCGATGACTGACTTCATTGAAACGCCGCGACTACGGCTCAGGCGTCTCGAGGCTGCCGATCTCGAGGCGATGTTCGCCTATCGCAACGATCCTGAGGTGGCCCGCTATCAGACCTTTCGCGCCCGCACCCGCGACGAAATCGGCGCGATGATTCGTGCGCAAGCGGATCTTCAGCCGGGCGCGCCCGGCTCGGAGTTCCAGTTTGCGGTCGGGTTGAAGGCCGATGACCTCCTTATCGGGGATGTGTACTTTGGCGTCGAGGCGACCGGGCGCCAGGCCGAAATCGGCTACACGCTGGCCGCCGAGTTTCAAGGTTGCGGCTATGCCACCGAAGCGGTGCGCGGGGTGCTGGGCTTCGCCTTCGAGCGGATCGGCCTGCATCGCGTCACGGCCGGCGCCGATCCGCGCAATCTGCCCTCCTTGCGCCTGCTCGAGCGGTTGGGTTTCCGGCGCGAAGGATATTCGCCCGAGAGCTACTGGGACGGCGAGATGTGGACCGATGACGTGCGGTATGCGATGCTGGCCCGCGAGTGGCGGGCGCGCCCGCATTAGGCAATCCGGAAACGATCATCCCCGGTTTCGCCGGAGATGATCGTTTCCGGTAATGGACCTAATACAGGAACATCGGCTTTCGGTCGACGACTTTGACCCGCGGCCGGTAGTTGACGCTGTCGTAGAGCTCCTCGACGTCCACCGGGCGCGAGCCGCCGCCGACTTCGGACAGCGGCACATGGGTGTAGATGCCCTTGCTCAACGCGACCATCCGCCCGGTCTTGCCGGCCAGCATCAGGTCCGCCGCGAGGGTGCCGAAATTGCGGCCGACCATCAGGTCGACGACGTCCGGCGCGCCGCTGCGCATGAGATAGGCGACATTCTGGTAGATGGTGTTCTCGCCGGTGAGGCGTTTGACCATCTCGGCCACGTAGTCGCCGATGCCGCCCAGCTTGCGGTGCCCGTAGGCGTCCTCTTCGCCGCGCTCGAGGGCGCCCGCGCCGGTCTGCTTTGCGCCCTCCGAGATCGTCAGCATGGCGTAATTGCTCGGGCTGCGGTCCTTGTCATTTTTCAGGAAGTCGCACAATCGATAGATGTCAAAGGGGACTTCGCTGATCACGGAGCGATCCGCATCTGACAGATAGGCCGACACCAGCGAGGTCTCGCCCGAGTTACGGCCGAAGAGCTCGACCACGGCGATGCGCTCGTGGCTGCCCGCGCAGGTGCGCAGGTTGTGGATGAACTCGACCGAGCGGGTGATGGCGGTGCTGAAGCCGATGCAGTAATCGGTCCCCCGCACATCGTTGTCCATCGTCTTGGGAATCGCCACGATCGGCAACCCCTCGTTGTTCAGGCGCAGGGCATAGCTCAGGGTGTCGTCGCCGCCGATGGCGATCAGGCCCTCAATCCGGAGCAGTTTCAACACGCTCAGCACATGCGAGGTGAAGTCGTAACGGTCGCTCAGACCCGCGCCAAACACGGTCCCGCTGCGCAGAAATGCCGGCACGTCTCTGGGTTTGACGTTTCCGGGATTGGTCCGGCTGGTGTGCAGAAACGTCCCGCCGGTGCGGTCAATCGTGCGTACAACGTTCAGATCCAGCGGCAGCGTCAACTGCTTGGGGCTGTTTTCGTCTTCCAGATTGAAGTTCAGCAAACCCGCCCAGCCGCGGCGGATGCCGATGACTTCGTGGCCAGCTTCGAGCAGGCGTTCAACGGCGGCCTTGATGGCGGGATTGAGGCCGGGGACATCGCCCCCGCCCGTGAGAATTCCGATGCGCATTGCGTTTGACTCCTTCGTTACAATCTGGCTTGCTCAACAAAAAAGCACAGCCCATCGCGGGCGTGGGAGCTCGCGGCGTCTGTGCCATCCTGGGCATGCCGCGCGCATTTCGCGCGCATGCAGGATTATATGCCGCTGTGTTGATGATTGGCGAGGGTAGGCGAAGGCATCGCCTTCGCCTACCCTCGCCAATCATGATTTTCAGGCCAGATCCATCTCCGCCCGGGCCAGGCCCTCGTGGAAGCGGATTTTGAAGCCGAGCTTCTGAGCCGCGCGCTGCATGCCGGTGTTCTCCGGCAACACATCGCCGGTGATGCGCTGGCGGCCCTCGCGCCGCCCGATCTCCACCAACCGGCGAAGCAGTTCAGTGCCCAGACCGCTGCGCTGATGATTGTCGGTGACCAGGATGGCGAATTCGGCCTCGCGCGTGGCTCGAATCTGGTTCAGGCGCCCGACCCCGATGATGTCGCGCTTGCCGTCGATGTCGCGCTCGGCAACCAGGGCCATCTCGCGGGCGTAATCGATGAAGCAGATCCGCGACAGGCGGTCGTGGGCGACCCGCACGTCAAAGGGCAGAGCCGAGAAGTAGCGCAGGTAGACGCTGCTGTCGGAGACGTTCCGGTGAAACTCGACGATCGCTGGCTCATCCTCCGGACGAATGGGGCGGATGGTCACTTTTGTGCCGTCCTTCATCGTGAAGGGGGCGATGTAACGGGCCGGGTAGGGCCGGATCGCCAAACGGGGGAAGTCCTTCTCCTCGATCGACGGATCGTGCATGACCACCCGTCCATCCAGGGCGATGATGCCATCGGGCGAGACCAGGAGCGGGTTGATGTCGATCTCGCGGATCTGGCGCTGTTCGGCCACCAGCACGCTGAAGCGGACCAGGATGCGCTCGATCGCGTCGAGGTCAATGGCCCGCCGCCCGCGCACGCC
>JAGOCU010000261.1 GCA_017998555.1 Thermoflexales bacterium | reverse complement strand
GCGTGGGATCCGACGTTCGATCGGACGATCGCGCTCAAGGTATTGCCAGATGAATTGCTTCACGACGGCACGTTTCGAGCCCGATTTGAGCGTGAGGCAAAGACGATTGCCGCGCTCGAACACCCGGCCATCGTGCCCGTCTACGACTATGGCGAGGCGGATCAGAAGGTCTTTCTGGCGATGCGCTATATGGGCGGCGGATCGCTGGCCGATAAGCTGCGCGCGGGGCGGCTGCCCGTTGCGGCGCTCTCGAAGATCTATGAACGCGTTGCGCCAGCCCTCGATCTCGCCCACAGCAAGGGCGTGGTTCATCGGGATCTCAAGCCCGGCAATATCCTGTTCGACGACAACGGCGAGCCGTATGTGAGCGACTTCGGGATCGCCAAACTGGCCATCACCTCGAACACCGAGTTGACCCAGGGCGGCGCCATTGGCACCCCCTCGTACATGAGCCCTGAGCAGGCCCGCGGCGAGCGTCTCGATGGCCGCTCGGACATCTATGCCATGGGGGTGATGCTGTTTGAGATGCTGGCCGGCCGATTGCCCTACACCTCTGAGACACCGACCGGGATGATGATGAAACACATCCTCGACCCGATCCCGCGTCTCGATACGGTTGCGCCGGGTCTGCCCGGGGCATGGCAGGCGGTGATCGATCGGGCCCTGGCCAAACGTCCCGAAGACCGTTACGCCAATATGGCCAGCCTGGCCAATGACCTGCGCGCCATCGCCGAAGGGCGTTCCATGTCGGCGACGC
Organism: Thermoflexales bacterium; assembly: GCA_017998555.1. Lineage (GTDB taxonomy): Bacteria > Chloroflexota > Anaerolineae > J036 > Brachytrichaceae > Brachythrix. Next base: position 3,481 of record JAGOCU010000261.1, on the reverse strand, counting down.
CGCCCATGGAATCGCCCAACCCCATCCTGGTCGCCGGCGCGCCGGCGACCCAGGTCTACGGCGCGCCGAGCTATGGTCAAGCCCCCGTTGGGGCGCCCGCGGCGACGTACGCGCAAGCACCCGGCACGCCTCCCCGCCCGATGACGGTCATGCCCGCGCCCGTCGCCACGGGCGGCTCATCGGCCACCGCGCCCGCGCCACGCCGGCGCATGTCTCCTTTGCTCATCGTGCTCGGCGTCGTGGGCGCGTGTGTGCTGCTTGGCGGTGGTTTGACCGTCCTGTCGGCCCTCGGCGCGCTGGGCGGCATGTTCCCGGCGGCTCCCGCCGCCACCGCGACGGCGCCTCCTCCGACGCGCCCGCTGCCGACTGCGGCCCAGCCAACGCCGATTCCGGTGACACTCCCGACGCTGACATCGATCTCACCGACTGCCCGGCCTGCCGCCACGCCAACTCCTGCGCCGCCGCCAACGCCTCGCACATCTACGTTGGACGCCAGCTCGATTGGGTCGCTGCGTGAACTGCGGGTGATGGCGGACTCATCGGATACGACCGTCCGATCCGTGGGGTTCGGCGCGGATGGCGTGTCGATTTTCGGCTCATTGGGCAACACCCCGAACCAGGCGGTTGCCCAGAATCGCTTTCAAATCTGGCGGCGCGCTGACGGCAGTTCGCAGTCGCGCTTCACAATGGGCTCCATTCCGTGGACGTCTGACGTCTCGCCCGATGGCAAAACGGCCGTCATCGCAGTCGGCAAGCAGGCGGCCCTCTACAAAGTAGCGGATGGCCAGCTCATCCGTCAACTTGCGACCGTGGCGCTCGAGATGAGCGCCGCGCAGTTTTCGCCGGACGGGCGGCTGGTTGCGGCGGGCGGCGTTGATGCAATTGGCAAGTCGCCCATCCAGATCTTTGCCAGCGATACGGGCGCCCGGGTATTCCAGGTCGATAACGGCTACAACCTCAGCAGCATGCGGTTTTCGGCCGACGGCGGCCTCCTCGCGGCGTCCACCAGCCTGGGGCAGGTGACCGTCTGGCGCGTCACCGATGGACGGCGCGTGATGTCCTACAAGTTCGATACAAACGGCGCGGGCGTGCCGGTGTCCTTCTCGCCGGATGGTCGCTACTTTGCGGCCGCGGCATGCGCCAAGACCTGCAGCGCGGGCGATCAGACCAGCGATGCGCGGGTGTGGAAAACCGCCGACTGGACCGTGGCCGCGTCATTCAAGGAGGCCGGCAACCCGGTCGAGGCGCTGGGCTTCCCGCCCAGCGGTGATCTGCTCTTTGTCGGCGGCCGGACCCGAAGCAAGTTCTATCGGCTGGCCGAACTCATCAAGGATCCGCCCAGCGCGGCATTTCGGCTGATCAGCCTGGTTGGGGTCACCAGTGTGGATTTCTCAGCGGATGGCCGGCTGGCGGTGTTTGGGACGTCCAGCAGCGGCGTGCGGCTGTGGGGAATGCCATAGCGCCACCCGCAAAACCAATAGCCGAGACGATACCCCCGGCTCACATGTGCCGGGCCGGGGACACCGTCTCGGGGAACCGGTTCTGTCAGGAGTTCTTGGCGCTATTTGAACGCACGTTTCAGTTTTCGCGGTAAAGTGGTTACTAACATGATGCCAGAAAAGATCGGCAAGTACGTCATCAAGCGCGAGATCGCGCGCGGGGGAATGGCCACCGTCTACGAGGCCTTCGATCCCGTTTTCGAGCGGCGGGTGGCGCTCAAGGTGCTCCCGCCGGAGTTCCTCCATGACGAGACCTTCCGGGCACGCTTCGATCGCGAGGCAAAAACGGTGGCCTCGATTGAAAGCGTGGTCATTGTGCCGGTCTACGACTACGGCGAGGCGGATGGCCGGCTGTATCTGGCGATGCGCTACATGAGCGCTGGCTCGCTTGCCGAGCGACTGAACGGCACGCCCATGGCGACCAGCGAAATTGTCCGGCTGTTCAATCGCCTGGCCCCCGGACTTGATCGGGCCCATGCGCGCGGGATCGTGCACCGCGACCTGAAGCCCGCCAACGTGCTGTTTGACGATTCGGGAGAGCCCTTCCTGAGCGATTTTGGCATTGCCAAGACGGCCATGTCCCGCTCGGACCTGACCCACAATCAGGTCATCGGCACACCGGCCTATATGAGCCCGGAACAGGCCCGCGGCGAGCCGCTCGATGGCCGTTCCGATCTTTATGCGTTGGGCGCGATGTTGTTCGAGATGCTGACCGGCAAGCTCCCGTTCAACGCTGAGAATCCCACCGGGATCATGCTCAAGCACGTCATGGATCCCATCCCGCGGATCCTGACCGCCCAACTCGGGCTGTCACCGGACTGGCAGCGGATCATAGACCGGTCGATGGCCAAGCGTCCGGACGATCGGTATTCGGTCGCGGCCACACTTGCGGCGGATATACAGGCGGCCTATGAAGGCCGGCCGCTCAGCATGGATACGCCCGTAGCGCCCGCAGCGCCTGTTGCGCCCGTGCCAACCTCGACTGCCTTTGATCGAACCGTAGAATTTCGCCCGCCAACCGCCGCCGCTCCGCCCGCGGCACCCCAGCCCGTCTATCAGCCACCGCCCGCAGGCGGGGCGACGATGGTCCAGCCGCCCGCGCCCCCCCCGGTCCAACCGTCATATCCGATGGCGGGCGGGGCGACCATGGTTCAGCCCATGGCGCCCGCGCCCGGGTTCTCGCAGGAAGCGTTGAACATGCCGATCCCCATGCCGATCCCGGTGAGCGCCGGCGGCCTGGGCGCGGCGCCTCCCGGCACCGGCAGCCGCAGACCTGTGGGCCAGCCGCCGGAGGCGAAAAAGAAGAGCTCGGCCCTGGGCATCATCGCCATGATCGCCGCCATCGTTGTGGTGCTGGCGTGTCTGGCGACCGTTGCGTCGGTGGTCCTGAACCCGGCGATGCGGGCTGCGCTGCCATTTTTGCCGCAAGACGCCACTCCGACCACCATCGTCATCCCGACGGTGGGCGTGCCGACCGTGAACGTGCCGACGGTGGACTTGTCGGCGTTGACCGTGAAAGCTCCTACCGTGGTCGTCCCCAAGATCGAAACGCCAACACCATCGGCCCCCAGGACGCCTCAGGGGGGCAAGCTCTACTTGCCGATCATCTATCGCGGCGCCAAACCTTAAGGCCCGTATTCGTACCGCTGTCTGCGGCGAAATTCCCCGTCCCCGTGCGCGTCGGGGCGGGGAGTTTCGCTGCGGCGGTCGATGGGAGTCAAGATGAATACGCGCACGCTCATGGTGATGCTCAGCGACGGACTGCGGGTCGCTTCGGGATTTCTTTCCGAGGCGAGCTACCGATGCGTCGTCTACTGCCGCGTTCCCGAAGACTGGGTCGCCGGTGATCTCCCCGGCTCGGATGATCTCTGGCTGAGCGGGCCGACGCTGACGCCCGCGGCGCTCGAAATGCTGTTCAGGAAAATGTATGGCGAAACCTGGCGCGAGGGTAATGAGGATGGCTCGCAGTATGTCGTGTTGTC
>JAGOCU010000260.1 GCA_017998555.1 Thermoflexales bacterium | reverse complement strand
CCCTCGGCGTACTCGAGCAGCAGATACTCGCGCTCGCCCTCGACCGGCTCGACCGCGGTGCCCGTGTTGACCGTCAGGCGGACCGTGCCGCGAAACACCCCGACCCCGTAGTCCTCATGCACGACGGCGTCGCCGGTCTTCCAGTCCGCAAAACCCTTCTCGGGCGCGGCCCGGCGCGCGCGCCCGGCCGTGAAGGCATCCGGCCGCGCATAACCGAAAATCTCAACATCGGTCAACAGGGTCATGCCGCTGGTGTGGACGAACCCGCCGGGCAGGGCGCCATTGACAAACATCACGCCCCGCTCGGGGATGCTCTCGAGCTCAGTGTGCGCGGCCGTTCCAGGCCGAGTCTCGGCCCACAACCCGGCCAGCCGGCTCGCCTGGCGCGACACGACGATGATGGGGTTGCTCGCATTGGCCTTGAGATAGTCCAGCACGGGCTGAAGCTGCCCTGCAAAATGAGGGGCCGCCCTGAAGGCACTCGCAAGCGTTGCGATCTCGGAGGGCGGACCTTCAGCCGCCAGACCCAGAATCAGCCGTGGTATCGCGGGCCGCGCTGCAGAGAACATCTTCCAGGACCCGAACGGCTGCAGACGCGCCTTCGCTTCGGCGCCTTCGCCGGCATCCTCCATGATGGCCCGTTCGCGTTCGGCCTTGGCTTCGAGTTCCTCCCACGCCGCGCGGAGTTCCACCTCGTCGTCGAGGATGATCAGTCCGTCCTCGCCGAGGTAGTCGACCACCAGGGCCGGGGCCCTGCTCGGAGCCGCAAGGTCAAGCGGGGTGACGGCGATCCGGTCGCCGGTCTCCCCGCTGCGCTGAGTGCCCGGGTCAAACCAGCGGATCGATTCAACCTGGTCGCCAAATAACTCGATCCGGGCCGGCTGCTCGTAGACCGGCGACCACACGTCGATGATCCCGCCCCGCCGGCTGAACAGGCCGACCCGGTCGACGACCGGCGCGCTCTCATAGCCGATCGAAGTCCAGTGGGCGAGCATGCTCTCGAGCGCGAGATCCATATCACGCCGGACAAAACGCGTGCCGCTGGTGAACAGACTCGGGGCCATCGTCGGGTGCATCGCCGCGCGCGGGCTGGCCACGATCAACGGCGGTGCGCCAAGGCCGCGCGTGAGCGGGCTCAACCTGGCGAGCGCGGCCGTCCGCTGCGTGACGACATCGATCACCGGCGCGACGCTGTCATAGAACGAGGTGTTGGGCTCGACGAGCCGAATCAGCGCCAGCGACTCCGCAATGTCGATCCCGCGCAAGGTGCGCACGGCGTCGGCGGCCTGACGCGAGGCTTCGACCGACGAGGTGACATACAGCATCGGCCGGCGGGTCTGCTGCCAGAGCGCGGCGACGATGAGCGGCCGGAGCGCCCGGGCAACCTCGAGGGTGATCGGACCTCGAACGGGCTGTGACAGGGAACCGAGCAGGGCTTGGTATTCGGGCAGGCTTTCAAGCCAGGCCGCGAGGGGTCGCATTGACATAATCTACCCAAGATCTCCGAATAGACCCGTTCCCCGAGACGATCCCCCGTCCCGGCGCACGTCGGGACGGGGGATCGTCTCGGAAGCGGGTTGGTTGGGAGGGCTTGGGGTCGTTATTGTAACGGTTGGGCCAATGAATATAATGGCACGCATGTACTTGGGCCAGTGGCCCGGGTCGGACGAATTCGATGGCAGGCACGATTACGGCGCTCAAGGCGCAGAAACGCGCGCGAGGGCGGGTGGACGTGCACCTGGATGGTGACGTAGCGTTTAGTGTGGCCCTGATTCACGCCCTGTGGCTGAAGATCGGGCAAACGTTAAGCGACGATGAAATCGCGTCGCTGCGGGCCGCGGATACGCTGGAACAGGCCAAGCAGCGAGTGGTCGGTTTGCTCGAGTTTCGCCCGCGCTCTGTGAGTGAGGTTCGGCAGCGGCTGAAGCGCGCAGGCGTGGACGAGAACACGATCGACCAGGTCGTCGATCAACTGAAGGCGGCAGGGATGCTGGATGACACGGCGTTCGCCGCCGCCTGGGTGGAGAGCCGCCTGCGCGCGAACCCGCGCGGCAAGCGTATGCTGGCCTGGGAACTGCGCCAAAAGGGCGCGGATCCGCAGGCGATCGAGGCATCTCTGGCCGGTGTGGACGACTCAGAGGCGGCGCTCTCGGCGGCTCGCAAGCGGTTGCCGAGGCTGGCCGCGCTTCCCGCGCCCGAGCGGCGGCGCAAGTTGATCGAGTATCTCGCCCGGAATGGTTTCGCGTTCACCATCATCGAAGACGTCCTTGGAAAACTGGACCTTGCGGCGGATGACGCCGTAGAGTGAAACAAGGACGAAATACATGGATGCCATAAGCCTGATCATTGGGCTCATTGTCGGTTTGTTGATCGGCGCGGCCGTCGCCGTCTATGCCTATCGGAATGCCCGGAAGAAGACGCGCGATGAAGGCGCCGTATTGCGAGTCGAGGCCGAGAAGACCCTGGCCGAGGCTCAGGCCAAATCCCGCGAGTTGCTGGTCGTCGCCAAGGACGAGGCGATCAAGGTGCGGGATAGCGCCGAGTCTGAGTTCAAGGAGCGCCGGGCCGAGATCCAGCGCGAAGAAGAACGCCAGGTGCGGCGGCGCTCTGATATTGAGGCCCAGCGCGAAAAGCTGGACCAGCGAAACAAGGCCGCCGACAAGCGCCAGCAACAGCTTGACAAGCTTGCTCAGGACGTCGAGAAGCTCCAGGCTGAGCGGGTGGCAGCGCTGGAGAAAGCCGCGGCGATGACGCGGGATGAAGCGCGCAATGAGCTTATTGGGGCCGTCCGCGAAGAGACGCGTGGGGATATGGCCCGGGTCATCCGTGAGGTCGAGGCCCAGGCCAAGGAAACGGCCGACACCAAGGCCCGCAAGATCGTCATCGAGACGATGCAGCGGGTCGCCACCGACACGGTGGCCGAGAAAGCGGTCACGACGGTGGCCATCCCCAACGAGGAAGTCAAGGGCCGCATCATCGGCCGCAACGGCCGGAATGTCCAGTCCTTCGAACAGGCGGCCGGCGTTGATGTCATCGTCGATGACAGCCCGGACGCCGTGACCATTGCCTGTTTCGATCCGGTCCGCCGTGAAATCGCCCGACGGGCCCTGGATGCTCTCATCAAGGATGGGCGGATTCAGCCGCAGCGGATCGAGAAGACCCTCGATGACGCCCGCCGCGATGTCGAGCGCATCATGTGGGACGAAGGCGAGCGCGCAACGGTTGAAGCCGGTGTGCCAAACCTGCCCACCGAGATCATCAAGACGCTCGGCCGCCTGAAGTACCGCACCAGCTATGGCCAGAACCAGCTCTACCATTCGGTCGAGTCGGCCCGCCTGGCCGGCCTGCTCGCCTCTGAGTTCAAGGCCGACGTAAAGATCGCCAAGATGGGCGGGCTGCTGCATGACATCGGCAAGGCCCTCGACCGCGAAAACGAAGGCACCCATGTCCAGCTCGGGGTCGAGCTGCTGCGCCGCTTCAATATTCCGCCCAAGGTCGTGCATTGCGTCGAGTCGCACCATCACGATGTCGCCCAGGAGTCGCTCGAGGCCGTCATCGTCGAAATCGCCGACGCCATTTCCGGTTCACGCCCGGGCGCGCGTCGCGAGTCGCTTGAGAACTACGTCAAGCGGGTGCGCCAGCTCGAAGACAGCGCGCGCGCTTTCCCCGGCGTCGCCGAGTGCTTCGCCGTGCAGGCCGGCCGCGAATTGCGCATCATCGTGCGGCCCGAACAGATCGACGACCTGGCCTGTATCCAGCTCAGCCGGGATATCGCCAAGCGCATCGAAGAGACGATGGAGTATCCCGGTCAGATCAAGGTCACCGTCGTGCGCGAGACCCGAGTCGTCGAATACGCCAAGTAACCGGCCCATGACGCTGCTTTCAACGCTCCAGGCGGCGCTGCCTTCGACGCTCTCGTTGCTCGAGCGCCTCGTGGCGCTCGAGTCGCCGACGCTCGATAAGGCCGCGGTCGATGCCATTGGCGCTGTCCATGTTGTCCAGCTCAAGGCGTTGGGCGCGGAGGTGCGCGTGTTCGGCCAGGCGAAAGCCGGCGATCACGTTCTGGGCGTATTCAACCGGGGAAATGGCACTCCGCTTGTGCTCGTGATGCACATGGACACCGTGCACCCACGCGGGACGCTGGCCAGCATGCCGATCAAGTATGTCGACGGGCGGCTGCATGGTCCGGGTGTCTATGACATGAAAGCCAGCCATGTGATCGCGCTGTCGGCAATTCGGGCGCTGCT
>JAGOCU010000259.1 GCA_017998555.1 Thermoflexales bacterium | reverse complement strand
GTCATGGTGCGCTGGCGCATCTGCTCGTGGGCGGCCCGCCCGACCAGGGTGAAGCGATCGCCGACGGCCAGGCTCATCGCGTCGGCCAGGCCCTTGCCGATGAAGGCGGTATCCCGGTCGGCGGCGGTCAGGAAGCGGCCGGCCGTGACGCGCTGGGCGACGGTGTTAACGGCGCCTTCGACTTCGGGTTCGAGGCCGACGATGCCGACCGCAAAGGCGCCTTCGCGGCTGGTGGCCATCCCGCCGGTGTTGATCCGCCGGCTGGCGGCCACGACCTCCGGGCGGGCCCGGACGGCTTTGAGGATGGCCGTGTCATCGGGCAGCGCCAGCAGCGGCAACTGCTTCGCCTGGGCTTCATATCCGGCCGCGTGGATCTGGACGTTGCCGCCCAGGACCTTGATGGCGTTGCCGTAGATGGCCTGCTCGAAGCCGGCGATCAGGCCGTCGTAGAGCATCATCAGGCCCATCACCATGCTGATGGAGATCAGGATGATAAAGGTCCGCCGGCGGTGCCGCCAGATATTGCGCCAGGCCAGTTTGAGATACAACGTCATAAGTTCACCTCTTGGGGCGGTTCGGAACGGCGGCCGCGCGGGGCTTGCGGGGCGGCCCGGCCGCGGGGATTAGCCAGGCGCGCAGGGTGGCTGGCTCGATGATCGGCAGCGCGCCGGCGGCCGCGCCCAACACGCGCTCGAGCGCGTCGGTGTAAGCGGCGACGCGGGTCTCGATCCGGGGGATATCCGCTGGGGCCAGGCTCGGTTTGAGGATCTCGGTGGCCAGCATGTCGCTCAGGTTGACCAGCACGTGCATGGCGATCTCGCCGGCCTGGTCGGGGAAGGGCGTGCTGAGGGTGCCCTCGCGGATGCCCTGGCGAATCACATCGCCGAGCAACATTGCGCTCTCGGCAGCGGTCCGGGCGCTGAGCTTCTGGCGCAGCACGAAGTTGTTGTCCGAGTACAGGGTCCGGACCAGCGGCAGGAGGGCGTCCCGGCGGTCGGTCTTCCAGCGCCCGCTCGCGGCAAAGAAGCGCCGGATCTTGTCGAGGGCCGGCAGGGCGGGATCGTCGAGCAGGGGCTTGAGCACGCCCATGGCGTCGTCGCGCATGCGGCTGATGAGGGCCTCGAGCACGGCCGCCTTCGAATCAAAGTAGTGGTAGAAGGCGCCCTTGGACATGCCGAGCGCGTCCAGGATGTCCTGGATCGTCATGGGCTCATAGCCCTTAGAAAACACGAGCCGCTGGGCGGCGTCCAGGATGTCCCGGCGTCGCGCGGCGTTTTCCTGTTCGTTGATCACTCGCGCCATTTCAGTCCTCAAGGATAAATAAACCGACGGTCGGTTTGTTTATCGCCGGGGAGTATACACCCGCGCTTATCTACCCCGCAGAAAACCCGCAGGCTTCCCTAATCCAGACGGGCTAGAGTCCACATCAACATGTTGAGAATGCGCGCGGGGCTGCTGGTGTGGGCGCTTGGGCTGGCTGCCTGTGGCGGCCAAGATCCCCCATCCACCCCGATATCCTTGCCCAGCCCCGCGCCGACCCAACCGACGCTCAGCACGGCCACGGCCGCGCCCGCAACGATCACACCGATGCCCGCCGCGACTGCGACGGCGCCAATACCACCACCCACACCGAAAAAGGTGGGGCCCACCTTGGAGGTGGGCCCCACCTCTCGTTCAAACCAAGCCATGCCCGAAAAACTCCTCTACGACTTCGAGTCACCGACCGAGATCGCCCAATGGCGCAACCAGGACGACCCGGTGATGGGCGGCGTATCGCGCAGCCGGGCCGGGGCGGGTCTGCAGAGCACCCTCGTCTTTACGGGCCGAGTCTCCCTTGAGAACAACGGCGGCTTCGCCGCCGTGCGCTCGTTCGGCCTGCCCCAGGCGGTGGACATCTCTGCCTACAACGCCATCCAGCTTCGGGTGCTCGGCGACGGCAAAGTGTATGGTTTCACCCTGTCGACGGGCACGGCGCCGAACCTGCTGTATCAGGCCCGCTTCCGTACAACGTCCGGAGAATGGATGACGATCACCCTGCCCTACGCAGACTTCGAGCCGACCCGCTTTGGCTTCCGCCCGCCCGGCGCGCCCGCGCTGAACGCCCGCGACGTGCGGGTGCTCGGGTTCATCATCTCGGACAAACAAGCCGGCCCGTTTGAGCTCAGGGTGGATTGGATCAAAGCCGTGAAGTAGGAGCCATGTGACGCAGGATCTATCCGCAGATTACGCCGATTTCCGCCGATTCAAATAAGGTTCAATCGGCGGAAATCGGCGTAATCTGCGGATAAATCCAGACGACGCCCGGGCGATCCGCGGCAACCGCGCCCTGCTTTGGCTGGGCATTCGTCCGCAGATTACCCAGATTCGCGCAGATTGATTCCTAAATGAATCGGCGGAATCTGCGGATAGATCCCACCCACACCCGCTATCATCCACACCAAGATGCCAACATCCGCCCAACGCGTCCCCGGCCCGGTTGTGCCGGACTTCACCCGCATCATCACCGCCCTCTCGCCGGTGCGCCTGCCCTTCGACTCGCTGAAATACATCGTCGACAACGCGGCCAAATACGGGCCGCTGTATGGAATCTACTTTGGCGACACGGTCACCTATGTCGTCAGTGACCCGACGCTCGCCCACGAAATCCTGGTCGAGCGCCACGCCGAATTCCATAAAGCTCAGATGCTGCGCAACGCCGTCGGCGAGCTGATCGGGAATGGCCTGCTGACCAGCGAGGGCGACTTCTGGCGCCGCCAGCGCAAACTCGCCCAGCCTGCCTTTCATTTTGGGCGGATCGCGGCGTATGGCGAAACCATGGTCCGCCAAACGCTCGATCACATTACCGACTGGGAAAGCGGCGAGACCCGCGACATCGCCCAGGACATGCTCGCGATCACCCTGGGCATCGTCAACAAGACCCTCTTTGGGATCGATGTGCGCGACCAGGCCAAGCGCATCGGGGCGCTCACCTACGTCGTTCTGGAGGCCGCCAACGACCGGCTCAACAGTTACGCCCCGGTCTGGGAGAAGCTCTTCAAGACCCGCCGACGCCGCGAGGAAGCCGCTCTGGGCGCGTTGTTCGCCATCGTGGACGGCATCATCGCCGAGCACCGCAAACATGCCGACAGCGGCGATCTGCTGTCGATGCTGCTCGACGCCCGCGACGAGGATGGCAACCCGATGAGCGCGCAGCAGCTCCGGGATGAGGTCATGACGTTGTTCGTCGCCGGGCACGAGACAACCGCCAACGCCCTGGACTGGGCGTTCTATCTGCTGGCGCAGAATCCGGAGTCCGAAGAGACGCTGATGACCGAGATCGCCGCGCTGGGCGGCCGCCCGCCGACGATGGCCGATCTGGCCCGCCTGCCGTATAGCGAATGGGTAATGAAGGAGGCCATCCGGCTGTATCCGCCGGCGGCCGGAGCCACCCGCGAGCCCCTCCATGACATCGCGCTGGGCGGATATCGCCTCCCGAAAGGCAGCAACATCGCCATCTCGACCTACACCATGCACCGCAACGCCGCCTTCTTCCCGGACCCGCTGCGCTTCGACCCCGAGCGCTTCAGCCCGGCGCGCGAGGCGGACATCCCGAAGCATGCCTATCTGCCCTTCGGGGCCGGCCCGCGGGTGTGCATCGGCAACACCTTCGCGATGATGGAGGCCCGCCTGATCCTGATCACGATCCTGCAGCGCTTCCGCCTGACGCTCGCGCCGAAACAAACCGTCCAGGCCGAGCAACTCTTCACGATCCGGCCCAAGGGCGGGCTGAAGATGATCGTGCGGCCGCGCAATGGCGCCTGAGCCGCTCCCGCTCGGGGACGTCTTCGCTTTCTTCGGGCTGCCGGCGGAGCTGCGGGCGACGCCCCTCGGCCGCGGTCTGATCCATCGGACGTTCACCTTGGCGCTCGGCACGGCGCCCGAGTACGTTTTGCAGGAGATCAACACCCGGGTCTTCGCCGATCCGGATCTGCTCGACGCCAACCTGCGCGCGATTTCGGCCGCGTTTCACGTCCATCACCCTGAGGCGGCCTTCGCGCACCCCATGGCGAGCCCGGGTGGAGCGGCGCAATACCGGCACCCGGCCAGCGGCCGATACTTCCGCATCTTTCCGTTTATCACGAACACCGTCAGCCACGACACTGTCACAAGCGAATCAATTGCTCACGAGGCGGCCCGCCAGTTCGGTCTGTTTGCCCGGCGCCTGAGTTGCCTGCCCATCGAGGCGATCCGGCCGAGCATTCCGCGCTTTCACGATCTCGACCTG
>JAGOCU010000258.1 GCA_017998555.1 Thermoflexales bacterium | reverse complement strand
TACCAGATCTGCTTCGGGGTGGCGGTGGCGCCGTCCTTCACGAAGTCAGTCCCGTCCTGGAACTTGATCGGGCCCTTCCAGAGGTTGACGCTGCCGTCGGCCAGGCCCTTGATGAACTCGTCGAGCTTGGCGGCGTTGTCACCCAGGCCCTTGCCCTTGGTGAAGCCAATCATCGACGAGTCCACGTTGTTGATGTCCTTCCAGTCCGGGGCGGCCCACACGAACGGATAGTTGTTGAACTTGCCGTCCTGGGCGGCCTTGATGGCCTTCACATACTCAGGGCCCCAGTTGAAGTAGGGCGAGCCCAGGCACTGATCGGCCGCGAGATCGCAACCGGTCTTCAGGTCGTAGTGCACGAACTTGACCTTCTTGCCCGCGGCGGCGGCCTTCTTGGTCTCCTGGGCCGCTTCCGGCGTGTCGAGGCCGGAGATCGTCACGTCGTAGCCGCCGTTGATGAACTCATTCATCACCTTGGTCGGATCGAGCGTAACGCCCGGGATGTTGAACCAGAAGCCGATCCAGGTGACCTTGAAGGACAGGTCGCTGGCCTTCTTGGCGCGATACTTCTCGTAGCAGTAGCGCGCGCCGAGGTAAGCCGAGGACACCAGGCGGCGGGTCTCTTCGTTGATCAGCGGCCCGATGTAGGCGATCTTGCCGGTCTCGGTGCCGAGCGCCGCGGCGCAGCCGCCGATCATCTTGCCGTATTCCATCTGGCCCATGATGTTGGCCAGATTGGCTTGATTCTTGAATGACGCGCCATCCTTCCACGAGTAGTCGCCCGAGGCATGGATGACTGGCATGTTCGGATACTTCTTGGCCGTCTCGAGCGCGTCGTCCTTGAAGTCATCCGAGTTGAAGATGATCATCTTGGCGCCCTTCGCAATCAGGTCGTCGGCGACCTGGGTGCCCTTCACGTTCGGGCGGTCGGCCGGGTTGACCTTGTCGACAAAGTCAAAGGTAACCCCGGGGATCTTGGCGCTGACGTAGGCGGCGGCGTCAACATGGGCCTGGTTCCAGCCGCCATCGTTGGGCGGCCCGACCAGAATCATCCCGATCTTGTAGGCGGCGGGCTTGGGCACATCGGTCGGCTTGGGCACGTCCGTCGGCTTCGGGGCGTCGGTGGGCTTGGGCGCGACGGTCGGCGGCACGGCGGTCGGCGCGGCGACCGTGGGCTTCGGCGCTTCGGTCGGCTTGGGCGGCACGGCGGTCGGGGTCGCCGCGCCGCAGGCTGCGAGCAACAGGCCGGTGATGGCCAGTGCCGCAACAGCGGAACTTCGGATGTGGGACATGGGATTTCCTCCTTCGGTTATGGGTCGGACGGACGCAACAAAAAAAGCGGCTGCCCAGACATTCATCGATAAGAAAGTCTTGACATCCGCTTCATGACGGTCCGTCTCCTCAGTGACGGTTTGATTATAGCTGGGGGCGCCGCCGAACGGATCAGGTGTCCGGGATTGGCATGCCAATCTCGGAACAACCCTGGTCTAGGTGCGATAGTGACAGCCGACGCTGGTCTTGTTCTCCCAGGCCGCCATCGCCACGATCACGGCCGAACGGACGGCGTTGCGCAGGCCGATCAGATCGTCGGTGACCTTGCCGGCCCGGTAGAAGCTCTCGATCTCGGTCTCGAGGTGGCGCAGCTCGCTCAGGGCCCGATCGAGGCGGGGTGTGTTGCGAGCCAGCCCGACGTAATTCCACATCAGGTGCTGGATGACGGTCATGTCCTGGGCCAGCAGGGCCGGGTCGGCGGCGATCGCGCCGCTGTCCTGCCAGGCCGGGATGCTGGCCGGTTTCAAGGCGGCATCGCCGGCTGCATGGGCGACGATATCCTCGCCGGCGCGCACCCCCCACACCAGGCCCTCGAGCAGCGAAGTGCTGGCCAGGCGGTTTGCGCCGTGCAGCCCGGTGCAGGCCACCTCGCCGACCGCATACAGCCTGTCGATCGTTGTGCGCCCCTCCAGGTCCGTCCACACCCCGCCGCAGAAATAGTGGGCGGCCGGCGCGACCGGGACGAGGTCGCGGGTCGGATCGATCCCGTGCTCGAGGCAGAACGCGACGATGGTCGGGAAGTGGGCGTGAATGCGCTCGGCCGGGATCGTGCTGCGCAGGTCGAGATACACATGGCTCAGCCCGTTTTCGAGCATCTCGAAGTAGATGCTGCGCGAGACCACGTCGCGCGGGGCGAGATCCTTCCACTCCGGGCTGTACTTCGCCATGAAGCGCGTCCCGTCGGCGTGGCACAACTGGGCGCCGTCGCCGCGGACCGCCTCGGAGATCAGGAAGGGCTGCGCGCCGGGCTGAACAAAGACCGTTGGATGGAACTGGACGAACTCGGCGTTGATGACCCGCGCTCCGGCCCGGTAGGCCATCGCCAGACCGTCGCCGCGCGCGCCCGGCGGGTTGGTGCTGCGCAGGAAGATCTGGCCCAGCCCGCCAGTCGCAAGCACCGTCCGTTTGGCGAGGACACGCATCACCTGGCCCGAGGCGCGGTCGAGGACATACGCCCCGGCGCAGGATTGCGGTTCGTAGATGCGCAGGCGGTCGAGAGCATGGTGGGCGGGAGTGAGCAGGTCGATGGCGGTGTGCCCGGCCAGCAGGGTGATATTGGGATGCTGGCGCAGCGCGTCGATCAGGGCGATCTCGATCGCGGCCCCGGTCCGGTCGGCGGCGTGGATGATCCGCGGTAGATGGTGGCCGCCCTCGCGGGCGAGCGAGACATCCCCGTCATGGGTGTCGAAAGGGACTTTGAGCCGGTCGATGAGGATCTTCTTGACCAGGCCCGGGCCTTCGGTCGCGAGCTGGGCGACGGCGGCCGGGTTGCAGTAGCCCGCCCCGGCCGCGATGATGTCCTCCTCAAGCAACGCCGGCGAGTCATCCTTGCCCTTGTAGATGATGCCGCCCTGGGCCCAGTTCGTGTTGCTGCTCAGCGGGTCGCGCGAGCGGGTGATCATCGTCACCCGCAGGCCGGCGTCGGCGGCGATGAGGGCGGCTGACCCGCCGGCAATGCCGCTGCCGATGATGAGGACGTCGGTCTCGATGAGGTCTTGCATATGCTCCGCGCGCCGGCCAAACAGGTTTTCAGGGGTTTACACTCCCCGGCTCCGCCGGGGAGTGTAAACCCCGACAACCTGTTTCTGCGGCGTTTGATTAGTCGTGTTTGCCTTTGCCCCCGATCTTGATCATCCGGTCGACGGCCTGGAAGGCCTTGACCCGGATGTCCTCGGGCACATCGATGACGTAGCGCGTCTTCTGCAGGGCCAACAGGGTGTCCTGCAGGGTGATCTCGTTCATGTGCGGGCAGCGCACGCTGCACATGCGGAGCATCTCCTTGTCCGGATTGGCCCCCATGATGTTGTCGGCCATGCTGCACTCGGTCAGCAGGAGATAGCGCGGGGCCTTGCTGTCGGCGACGTATTTCATCATCGCGGTCGTGCTGCCGCTGTAGTCCGAGGCGGCCACCACCTCGGGCGAGCACTCGGGGTGGGCGAGGATGAGCACGTCCGGGAACTGGGCCCGCACGTCGTCGATGTCCTGCACGGTGAACTTCTCGTGCACCTCGCAGCGGCCATGCCAGCCGATCATGTCGTACTCGAGGTTGGGGTCCTTGTCGGCCGCCGCCTTGGGCGAGGCGCTGGGGAAGATGATCTTCTTGCCGGTCTCGCGGGCGATGTTGCGGGCGAGATACTCGTCGGGCAGGAAGATGATCCGTTGGGCGCCGAGCGAGGCGACCACCTCGGCCGCATTGCCGCTGGTGCAGCAGATGTCGGTCTCGGCCTTGACGTCGGCATACGTATTCACGTAGGTGACGACCGGCACGCCCGGGTATTTTGCCTTAAGCTTGCGCACATCGTCGGCGGTGATCGACGCGGCGAGCGAACAGCCGGCCACTCGGGCGGGCAGCAGGACCGTCCGGCTGGGGTTGAGGATCTTGGCCGTCTCGGCCATGAAGCGCACCCCGCAGAACACGATGATGTCGGCCTCGGACACGGCCGCCTTGCGGCTGAGCTCGAGCGAGTCGCCGATGAAGTCGGGAATGCTGTGAAAGAGGGCCGGCTCCATGTAGTTGTGGCCCAGGATGACGGCGTTGCGCTCCTTCTTGAGCGCATTGATCTGGGCGGCGATCTTCGACTTATAGAAGAGCTCGGCGTCGGGGACGACGTCGTGGAGCTTGGCCTTGAGGGCCTGATACATCTTGTCGGGGTCGGTGATTGTGGAGGTGTCGGTTGCCATGGGAAGCGGCCCTCAGCCGCGCAGGGGCGCCGGAT
>JAGOCU010000257.1 GCA_017998555.1 Thermoflexales bacterium | reverse complement strand
CTGCAGTCCATGACCCAGGAATGGGTCGAATCCGCGCGGGCTGACAAGGAGTTCGGCGGCGAAAAGCTCGACGAAAACCTGGCCATTGCGAAAACGGCGCTGGACAAGTTCGCAACTCCGGAATTCACGAAGCTCTTGAACGACACCGGCCTTGGCAATCATCCCGAAGTTCTGCGCGTGTTTGTGCGCGCAGGCAAGGCGATCTCCCCGGATTCGGTCATCCCTGGCAAGGCCGCGCCGTCGCCGGCTGACCGGCTCTCCGCGCTGTACGACAACACCCCGAAATCCTGATCTGAAAGGACTGCACCATGGCAACAATGCCGCTTGTATCCGCCGGCCGTAACACGCTGATCGACATCGCCAAGAGCTTCGGCCCTGATGGCAAAGTCGCAACGGTCGCGGAACTGCTCAACCAGAGCAACGAGATCATCACCTATCTGCCGTTCATCGAAGGCAACCTGCCCACCGGTCACAAGGGCGTTGTCCGCACCGGCCTGCCAACCGTCCAGCTCCGCAGCTTTTACCGCGGCGTGAAGGTGTCCAAGTCCGGCCGCGCCACCATCGAGGATGTGTGCGCGATGGCTGAAGGCCGCAACGAGATCGACAAGGACCTGGCCGACCTGAACGGCAATTCCGCCGCCTATCGCCTGTCCGAAGGCCTGGCGTTTATCGAGGCGATGAACCAGACCTTCGCGCAACAACTGATCTACGGTGACACGTCGTCCAACCCCGACGGCGTGCTGGGCCTGACCCCCCGCTACAACAGCCTGTCTGCCACCAGCGGCGCAAACATCATTGATGCTGGCGGCACCAGCTCGGACAACACCTCGGTGTGGCTGATCGTCGCGAGCGAAAACACCATCTCCGGCATCTACCCGAAGGGCTCCCAAGCCGGCCTGCAGCAGCAAGACCTGGGCGAGATCGACGCGTTCGACGAGAACAACGACCGCTTCCGCGCCTACGCCGAGCTGTGGAAGTGGAAGTTCGGCCTGCACGTCAAGGATTGGCGCTACGCGGTTCGGATCGCCAACATCGACGTTTCCGATCTGACCGGCCAGACCGGCACCCAGGCCATCACCGCCGCGACCTGGCTGAACAAGCTGATGATCAAGGCGCTGGCCCGTATCCCGTCCATGGGCATGGGCACCCCGATGTTCCTGGCTTCCCGCACCGTCAAGGAGATGCTTTCCATCGGCGCGCTCGACAAGAGCCAGAACGCCCTGAGCTTCACCGACGCGGTGAATCAGTACGGTTCCGTCGGCCCCGGCTCCGTCGCCGGCCAAGGGACGGGCATCCAGGGTGGCACGCTGCGCTTCATGGGCGTCCCGGTCGTCACCGTCGATCAACTGCTGGCCACTGAAGCCCGCGTCGTTTAAGGAGAACCATCATGGGTATGCTCGACCTCAACACCAAGTACAGCATCGCGCAGGCGGTCACCTCCACCGGCGACACCGCATCCACCAACGTCTATGACGCCGGCAGCGCCGAGTCGGCCGACATCGGCCTCAACGACGAACTGTGGATCAACGTGACGTGCAACACCACCGCGACCTCCGGCGGCTCCGCGACCGTGCAAGCCGTCCTGCAGGACTCGGCCGACAACAGCACCTTTGCTGATGCGCTGGTCGGCGCCGTGTTCCCGGTCGCCAGCGTCAAGCAGGGCGTTGCGCTGTTGCAGGCCTGCCCGCCGCTGGGCCTGCGCCGCTACACCCGGATCGTCTATCGGATCGGCACGGCCGCCCTGACCGCCGGCAAGTTCGACGCCTTCATGTCCATGGACGTTCAGCGCAACATCGCCCGCCCGAGCGGCTTCACCGTTGCCTGATAGGGGGTCGATATGAGCGACAACGAAATCGAGCAGGAAATCCAGGCCAAGGGGCTGACCGCGCCGCGCATCACGCCGGCCGACATCGAGGCGAACATTGCCAGTGAGCACTACTTCACTGCGTGGGAAGGTGCGCAGCTTGCGTACTGGGGCGACAGCGACCCTGAAGACCCGAAGCCAGAAGAAGGAGAGCCGGCCAAAGACGGCCCGCTAAGCCTCCTGACCTTCTGCGTGCTGGTTCTGCGCAACGGCTTCACCGTCACCGGTGAGAGCGCCTGCGTCAGCCCGGAGAACTTCGACGCCGAGGTTGGCCGCAAGATCGCCCGCCAGAACGCCGTGCAGAAGATCTGGCCGCTCATGGGCTACGAGCTGCGCAGTCAGCTTGCGAAGGGGGGCTGATATGCGCGTCATCGCCACCAAGCCCGGCTTTTTCGACTACCTGCGCCAGGAAGGCGACGAGTTCGAGGTGCCGGAAGGCACCAAGGGTTCGTGGTTCAAGCCGGTGCCGGCCGACGAGCCCGAGGCCAAGCCCCCCCGGGGCCGCAAGGCTTCGTCTGAGCCGGCCGACGATCAGGCCTGACTGTCCTCTGCCTCCGGGCAGTACCCGCGGGGCGCGTCGAAAGGTGCGCCCCGTTTTTCATGAGGTGCCGCAATGGCTTCCGAGATCGACATCTGCAACCTTGCCTTGGCGCACCTTGGCGACACCGCGACCATTGCGAGCCTGTCCCCCCCGGAAGGTAGCGCGCAGGCCGAGCACTGCGCCCGCTTCTACCCTGTTGCGCGGGATTCGCTGCTTGAAATGCATTCGTGGGGCTTTGCTACCCGACGGGTTCAACTCGCGCTGCTGGCCTCTGGCTGGCCCGAATGGACCTATGCTTACGCGCAGCCGGCTGACGCGCTCAACGTCATTGCGATACTGCCGCCGGAATCCACGGACGATTACAGCACAGGCGTGCCCGACTCGGCCGGCGGGTCTTACGTGCCCCAGCCATTTAGCTGCGAGATCAACGACAGCGGGGCGCCGGTGATCTACACGGACCAGGAAGACGCCGTGCTGCGCTATTCGGCCACCGCCACCGACCCGACGCGGTTCTCGCCGCTGTTCGTGATGGCGCTGTCCTGGCACCTTGCATCAATGCTGGCCGGGCCGATCATCAAGGGCGACGCTGGCGCGGCCGAGGCCAAACGATGCGCGGGCATGATGCAGGCCTATCTGTCCAAGGCCGTCGAGTCTGACAGCAGCCAGCGCCGCGTGAGGCCAGAGCACGTGGTCGGCTGGATGGCGGGGCGCTGACATGGCAAATATCCGCATCCTTCAGCGCAGCTTTGCCGGCGGCGAGGTGTCCCCGGAGATGTTCGGGCGCATCGACGATGCCAAGTATCAAGCCGGCCTTGCCAAGTGCCGCAACTTCATCACCAAGGTGCAAGGGCCGGCAGAGAATCGCCCGGGATTTGCGTTCGTGCGCGAGGTCAAGGACAGCACCAAGCGCGCGCGCCTGATCCCCTTTACCTTCAGCACCACGCAGACGATGGTGATCGAGTTGGGCGCCGGGTACTTCCGTTTCCACACCCAGGGCGCCACGCTTGAGGCGTCGCCTGGCACGCCCTACGAAATCAGCAACCCCTATGCGGAAGCCGATCTGCTGGACATCCACTACGTTCAGTCGGCCGACGTGCTTACCCTGGTTCACCCGAACTATGCGCCGCGCGAGCTGCGGCGGGTCGGGGCGACGAACTGGACGCTGACCACGATCTCGTTTTCCTCGCCGATCTCTGCCCCGGGCGCGCCGACTATCACGGCCACCGGGCATACGGCGGTCAAATACACCTACTACTACGTTGTCACGGCCGTGGCTGCGGACGGGGTGAGCGAATCGGCGGCATCGTCGCAGGGCAGCGCAGGCGGCAACCTCTTCGAGACCGGCGCGATTGTGACGGTCTCATGGGCCGCGGTGAGCGGGGCGACCCGGTACAACGTCTACAAGCTGCAGGGCGGCCTGTATGGCTACATCGGCCAGACAACCGGCACCAGCATCATTGACGACAACATCGCCCCCGACCTGAGCAAGACGCCGCCGACATACGAGACGGTTTTCAACGGCGCCGGCGATTACCCTGCCGCCGTGTCCTACTTCGAGCAGCGGCGCAGCTTTGCAGGCACGACGAACAAGCCGCAGAACATCTGGATGACCCGGAGCGGCACCGAATCGGATATGTCTTACTCGCTGCCGATCAAGGATGACGACCGCATCAGCTTCCGCGTTGCCGCCCGCGAGGCAAACACCATCCGCCACATTGTCCCGCTGTCTCAGCTTCTGCTGCTGACCAGCTCGGCGGAGTGGCGCGTCACCTCGGTCAATTCGGACGCGATCACCCCCACGTCGATCTCGGTCAAGCCGCAAAGCTACGTCGGCGCCAGCAACGTGCAGCCTGTCATCGTGAA
>JAGOCU010000256.1 GCA_017998555.1 Thermoflexales bacterium | reverse complement strand
GCGATCACCGTGGCAACCTGGGTCTGTTGCAGCATCGTCTCGGACAGCCACACGTGATAGGGGTCGCGCGGCTCGTGCCGCCAGGGCAGGTCGCGTCGGGCTCGGGCATACCAGGCGAGCAGCGCTTTGACGGCGCCGCGCAGGGGAGTTGGAGTCCGGCGGTCTGCCCGCCGCGTCTCCGCGCCTCCGCGTGAGCCGGCCTGGTTGGATTTCAGTGCGCGTGGCATGTCAAAACGATACGTCAGAGCTCAGCCCAATTCAATGGAATCGGCGCAAATCTGCGGAATCTGCGGATAGATGCCGAATCTCACAAGGGCGGTCAATTGCTGGCTTCAACATCCGCGATATCGAAAGAAGAGAGACCATCACGGGTCGATCCGGCTCAGCCGCCGGGCGGCCAGTATCAACAGCACAATGGCGATAAGCAGGTAGAGGACGGTCAGGATCACAAACGGCGCAGGCCACAGTTGGCTGCTCGCCGGCCCGGACGGATTGAAGCTGAAACGCAGCATGTCGTTGCGGTTGTCGAAGTTCAGCATCGACGAGACGAAGGCGCTGATCGGGCTCAGGCTCATCAAACCCAGCGTTGCCACCTGAGCCAGACCGCTCTCGCCAGCCGTCGCGGCGCGGCCGCCGGTGGCGGTGCCGGCCGCGAGCGGCAGCAGAAAGCCCGAGAGCGCAAGCAGCAGGATGCCGCTCCCGATCAGGAGCAGCAGAATGGCGCCATAGGTGACGACCACCGCAGACACGGTCGAAGATGCATAGCACGACGCGCACAGGCCCAGCACCGAGAACAGGATTGCCGTCGCGATGCTGAGGCACAAGGCCATGCCCATCTGCGACAGTTCAATCCCGCCGAGCAGAAAAGCCAGACTGAAGAGGGGCAGGGTGGCCAACAGGATCAACAGGCTGAATCCCAACGAGGCAGTCAGCTTGCTCAACAGAATTTGCCACGGCGTCAGGGCCGTCGATCGAAGCAGATCAAAGGTCTTGCGTTCGCGCTCGCCGGATATTGCGCCGCAGGTCAGGGCCGGCGCGGCAAATGCGGCGACGATGAGTTGCATCCCCACCAGGGCGTAGAACACGCCGGTTCCGACCGTGCGTGAAGCGCCGGCGCCCTGGTTGGCGCTGACGAGCGCGGCAACGGCGTAGACCAACAACGCGACACCGCTCGTCACGAAGATCAGGACGCCCAGCAGGCCGGCGGCATGGCCGCCTCGCATCCGGGCGTCAAGCTCGCGCAGCGCGAGGGGGTTGATCCGATCGCGGCGCGGCGCCGCCGGCAGGGCAGGCGCGCTATCGGGCTCCATCGCTCACCCTTTCGAACATCGCCTCGAGGCTGTCGGCCCGCTCCACAAACGAAACGACCTGGACGCCGGCGCGCAACAGGTCGTTGAGCAGCGCGCTCGCTTCGATGTAGTCCCCGTCGAAGTTCAGACGCATTTCCGAAACGAGCGGGGGCGCCCCGCCCGGGGTCTGGTCGGCCATCAGGCGGGCGTCGAAGACGCCGGCGTTGGAGGCCGCCACGGCCAGGGCCGCGTCCGACTCTCCCAGGAAGGTGATCGCCATCGGCCGGTGGGGGCGCAGGCGGGCCGCCAGCGCGCCATATTCGCCGGTGGCCACAACGCGCCCGCGCTCCAGAAGCGTAATGTGATCGCACAGGCCTTCGAGTTCGCCCATATTGCGCGAGGTGATCAGAATGGTCTTGCCCATCAGACGCAGCTCGCGAATCAGTTCGCGCACTTCGACTCGCCCGCGCGGATCGAGACCACCCAGTGGATCATCGAGCAAGAGCACAAGCGGATCGTGGGTGAGCGCGCGGGCCAGGCTCAGACGCCGGCGCATCCCCGGCGAGAGTGTTTCGAGCGGCGTGTCGCCGCGGTGGCCAAGATCGACCAGTTGCAGCAGGTCACGCGCCAGCGGCTCTCGTTCAGCGGAGGGCACACGATGGCATGCCGCAAAAAAGGTCAGGTACTCGCTGGCGGTCATGTTGGCGTATTGGCCGAACTCGGAGGGCATATAGCCTGTAATTGCCCGGACGGCGAGCGGATCCGCCGAAACCGACAGGCCATGCACCCGGACGTCGCCGCTACTCGGGGCCAACAGCGCCGCCAGAATGCGGAGCAGGGTGGTCTTGCCCGCGCCGAGCGGACCCACCAACCCGTGCGCGCTGCTGGTTCGCGCGCTGAAGTCGAGCCCATCGAGGGCAATCGTCTTTCCAAAGCGGCGGGTCAGGGCCCGGATTTCGACGGCGCTGGTCATGTCATTTGCGGGCGCGGTAGGCCTCGATGACTCGGGCCATACCGGCGTCGAGACCGGTCTTCGCCACGAAGCCCAGGCGTTCGCGGGCGCGGGTCAAGTCGGCGCACAGATACGAGACACCGCCGCTCTCCTGCGAAACGCGCAAGGGGGTGAGGTCTCTTCCGAGGGCGCGGCCGATGGTGGCGACCAGGTCGTTGATGCTCGTTGCGACGCCGCTCCCGACGTTGATCGTCAGGCGGCTCAACCCCTGGCCCGACAAGGCCGCGGTCAGCGCATTGACCACATCATCGATATACACAAAATCGCGCTGCTGCCGCCCGCTGCCAAAGACGACGATCGATCCGCCCGAGAGCGCCTGACGCACAAGGGAGGGCACCACGGGCGGGTGATTGGCTCGATGGGGCTGGCCTGGGCCATAGGTGTTGAAGATGCGCAGGGCGACCGTTTCCATCCCCCACAGGCCGCCGATGGTGTGCGCAAAGTGCTCGGCCGAGAGTTTGCTCACGGCGTAGGGCGAGTTGGGGTGGGGGGCATCGTCTTCCCGGGCCGGTCCGTCCAGATCGCCGTAGACCGCGCCGGAGGAGGCCAGCACAAATCGGCGGACGCCCGCGTCGCGCATGGCCTGCAACAGGGCGATGGTGCCGCCGACGTTTGTCGCGTTGTACTCGCCCGGGTAAAGCACCGACTCAGACACGCTCACCCGCGCGGCCAAATGGCAGACCACGTCCACGCCTTGCAGCATCGTCCACATCCGGGGGATGTCGGCCACATCGCCGCGTTGAAAATGAACCGCCGGGTTCAGGCGCTCGGGGTCTCCGCTGCTCAGGTCATCGACGGCGCGCACCGTGTGGCCGCCGGCAATCAAGGCGTTGGCGAGCGCCGAACCCAGGAAGCCGGCGCCGCCAGTGATGAGGACTTTCATCCTATCCCGGGGGCCAGGTCAGCGCGCGCCCGCCCAGCAAGTGAAGATGCAAGTGCCAAACGCTTTGGCCGCCATCACGATTGCAGTTCATCACCAGCCGATAGCCTGACTCGGCGATGCCCAGTTCCGCAGCCAGCCGTCCGGCCGTCAGCACCATCTTGCCCAGCACGGCCTGATCGGCCTCAGTCGCGTCATTGAGCGTCCGGATGGGCCGATTGGGGATGATCAGCACATGGGTCGGGGCCGCAGGGCTGACGTCGTGAAACGCGGTGATATCGGCGTCTTGATACACGATGCGCGCGGGGATTTCGCCGCGGGCGATCTTCCCGAAAACGGTGTCCTCTGCCATGCCGCCCATTGTAGTGGGGGGAAAGGGCGCGATAGATGGCTTGCGAACTGAAAGTTCACGCCTCTACTACAATGGCCAAAATATGGATGATCTGAAGCAAAAGGCCGGCGAATACGCCGCGAACCTGATTACCGACGGGATGCTGATCGGGCTGGGCGAGGGCACGACCGCTTACTGGGCCGTTCGCCGGGTCGCCGACCGCCTGCGCGAGGGGAGTCTGCGCGACATCGCCGCGATCGCGTGCTCAGTCAACGTCGAACGGCACGCGCGCGAACTTGGCATTCCAATCGCATCCTTCGACGAGCGCACCCGCATCGACATCACGATTGACGGGGCCGACGAAGTGGACCCGCAGCTCAACCTGATCAAGGGCGGCGGGGGCGCGCTGCTGCGCGAGAAGATCGTGGCGGAGGCCAGCGCCCGCGAGATCATCGTCGTCGACGCCGGCAAGCTTTCGACCGCGCTTGGGGTGCGCTGGCCGGTGCCGGTGGAGGTCCTGCCCTTCGCCGCCGGCCCTGTCGCGCGCTTTCTGGCCGGGATCGGCGGAACGCCCCGTTTGCGCACGCTGGCCGGCGGCGCGCGCTATTTCACCGATCAGCGCAACCTTATTTTTGACACGTCCTTTGGCCCGATTCCCGACCCGGGCGCGCTGGCGGCCCGCCTGGATGGACGGGCCGGGCTCGTCGCGCATGGCTTGTTTGTCGGCCTGGCCACCGAGATCGTTATCGCGGGAGCGG
>JAGOCU010000255.1 GCA_017998555.1 Thermoflexales bacterium | reverse complement strand
TCGTTGGCGCCCGCGTCGAGCATGGCGATCTTGTCCGACTCGCCGTGGCGGGCCGACAGCGCAATCACAGGCACCCGGCTCCATTCGCGCAGGCGCATCAGGACCTCCAGTCCGCTGATGTCGGGCAATCCAATGTCGAGGATGATGATCTCCGGCCGGAGCGTCGCGGCCTGAGCCAGACCGTCGGCCCCGGCTGCCGCCTCGTGGACGTCATAGCCATTGGCATTCAGGCTGACCCGCAGGAAGCGCCGGATTTCAAGTTCGTCGTCGATGACGAGGGCGATCGGCCGCGCAGGGGCGTCACTCATCTTGTCCCTCGGGAATCTCCGGCATCGGTTCTATCGGCAGCCGAATCACCACCCGCAAACCGCCGCCACTCCGATTGTCCGCCGCAATGCTGCCTCGGTGGGCCTCAACCAGGCCCTTGCAGATCGACAGCCCGAGCCCCAGGCCGGTGGAAGCCCCGGCCGCGCCGCGCCGGAACTTTTCGAACGCGCGCGGCAGCTCCTCGGTTGGAAGGCCCGGCCCGCGATCCATCACCGCCAGGACCAGCTCATTTCCTTCGCGCTGCGCGCGCAGCCGAACCCGGGCGCCCTTTGGTGTGTACAGCGCCGCGTTGCGCAGCAGGTTGTAGAGCACCTGCTCCATGAGGACGATGTCCATCCTGACCAGGGGCAACCCGGGCTCCAGATCGACGATGAACTCGTGCTCGGCCAGTTCGCCGGCTGCGCGCTCGCGCACGGTATGAATCAGATCGGCCACGTCCGTCCAATCCGCGTTGAGCTTGAGGGTGCCGCTCTCCAGGCGGGTCATGTCGAGCAGGTTCTCGATCAGTTGATTGAGCCGCGCCGCCGACGACTGGATGCTCTCGTGCAAGGCCAGACGCGCGGCCGGATCGCCGTCGATGTCCGGCTCAGTCAGGCTGCTGGCAGCGCCTGTAATGGCGGTGATGGGCGTCCGCAGTTCGTGCGAAATCAGATTGAGCAGGGTCTTTGAAAGCCGCTCGGACTCTTCGAGCACGCTGCGGGCTTTGGCCGCCTCGTCCAGTTGCTCGCGCTCGACCGCCAGCGCGGTCTGGCTTGCCAGGCCGGCCAGCAGATTGGACTGCTGGGTACTCAGCCGGTCCTTCAGGCCGAGGCTGAGCACACCCACCACGCCGCTCGCGCTGAGCATCGGCATATGCAGCGAGGTCGCGGTAGGCAGGGTGTCCGTGTACTTTCCGGCCGGATGCCCATGGGCGTAGGCCCAGGCGGCCGCGCCCATTTCGCGCTCCGCCACAAGCGGGTCTGTTGCCGGCCAGGCTTCGCCCCCCTTTAGCCGCAGCTGACGTTCGGAATCCGGCAGCAGAATCCGCGCCGGCGCGTCAAAGAGCGCGCTCAGGCGATCGACTGCGACGCCGCACACGTCGTCCATCGTCGCCGCCCGCGACATGTCACTGGCGAACTCGAACGATGCCACAACTTGCGCCTCTCGCTGGCGGAGGAGCAGGGCCGTGTTGCGCAGCCGGGTGGTGAGCACACCGACCACCACCGCAATGCCGAAATACAGCACAAACAGGCCGAAATCACTGATGTGGGCGATTGTGAAGGACAAATAGGGTTGGATGAAGAGGAAGTTGAGCGCCAGCGCGCTCAGCATTGTTGCGGCCAGCACGGGCCCCCGCGCGAAACGCAGCGACAGCAGCACGATGGCAAACAGAAACACCAGCGCCATGACCTGGTAGTCCAGGTCCAGAATCAGGAATGCGGCATAGCCTGCCCCGATTGCCAGCAGCATGATGGCCAGCGCCAGTCCATAGGCTGAGGGCGCCGAGTGGAGTTGCACGAGCGGGGGTGGTGTCGGTGTGTGCCCGAGGTCCTGACCCCCCACCACATGCACGTCAATCTTGCTGGTCGCGTCGATCAGGCGCCCCACCAGGGTGCCCCCGGCCAGCAATCGCCGCAGGGCCGAGTCCCGGGGTTTGCCCACGACGATCTGCGTTACGTTGTGCTGCTGCGCCATGCGCAACAGACCGCGGACGACATCTTCGTCGGTGGTTGTCACCGCCTCGGCCCCCAACTCGCGGGCCAGGGCCAGGTTTCGTTCCACCCCCGCGCGCTCGCGTTCGCCACGCGCGGCGGCCGTCTCCACGTGGACGGCCAGCCAGGGCGCGTCGAGGGTGTAGGCCAGGCGCCGGGTATGCCGGATCAGCCGTTCGCTCAGCGCGCTGTCATTGACCGCCACCATCAGTCGTTCAGTTGATTTCCAGGGCCCGGCGATGCGCTTGACCCGCATGTAATCGCGCATCTGCTGGTCGACGCGCTCGGCCGTAATGCGCAGGGCCATCTCGCGCAGCGCGTTCAGGTTGCCCTTGCGAAAGAAGGCGTTGGCCGCCGCCGCCGCGCGCCCCTCGCCGAGATAGACCTTGCCCTCCGCCAGGCGTTTCAACAGCTCGTCCGGCGAGAGATCGATCAGTTCGATCTCGTCGGCGCGTTCCAGGATCGTGTCGGGAACCGTCTCGCGCACCGGGGCGCCGGTGATCTGCGCCACCGCATCCGCCCGGCTCTCGAGATGCTGCACGTTCAGCGCGGTGTGGACGTCGATCCCGGCCTCGAGCAGTTCAAGAATATCCTGATAACGCTTGGGGTGTCGCGATCCCGGCGCATTGCTATGCGGCAACTCGTCGACGACGATCAGCGCGGGCAGGCGCGCCAGGGCGGCATCGAGGTCGAACTCGCGGACGATGACGCCGCGATAGGGCACTGGTTTGCGGGGCAGGGTTGGCAGCCCCTCCAGCAGCGCTTCGGTGTCGGGGCGGCCGTGCGTTTCAGCGTAGCCGATCAGCACGTCCACGCCCTCGAGGCTTCGCGCGCGGGCGTCCTGCAGCATGGTGTAGGTCTTGCCCACCCCCGCGCACATGCCCAGGAAAATCTTCAGCCGCCCCCGGCGGCGTTGATCGGCCGGCGCTTCGGCATTGGCGATCGCCAGCAACGCTTCCGGGTCCGGCCGTTCGTCCTTGAATGAAGTCATCTCATCGAAGGGCGTCCAGAGCCAGGTTCAACCGCAGCACATTGACCCGCGGTTCACCCAGCAGCCCCAACGTCCTGCCTTCAGTGTACTGCCGCGCAAGCTCGGCGACTCTGGCCGGGTCAAGGCCGCGTGCCCGGGCCACCCGCGCAACTTGATATTCCGCCGCCTCGGGCGAGATCTGCGGATCCAGACCGCTCGCGCTGGCCGTTACGAGATCGACCGGCACGTGCGCTGTGTTGCCGGGATCGGCCGCCCGAAGCGCGTCCATCCGGGCCGCGGCCGCATCCTTGAGGGCCGGACTGAACGGGCCGAGGTTGCTCCCGCTTGAGCCGCTGAGCGAGTCCGGGTTGAAGGCCGTGTAGGGCACCGGTCCGGTGGCGCTGAGGCGGCCCCAGAAGTATTTCGGATCGTCAAACGACTGCCCGATCAGGGCGCTGCCGGCCGTCACGCCATTTTGGGTAATCAGGCTGCCATTGGCCTGGGCGGGAAAGATCGCCTGCGCAATTCCAGTCACGACTAACGGATAGACCACGCCCGTGGTGAGCGTCATGCAAAGCAGTGACATCACCGCTGCTCGAATCATCGTCCTCATTTCGACCTCGTCTTTCTATTTCGGAAGAGACATGGGCCGGCGAAGCCGGCCCATGTCTCTTCCGCTAAACCATCACCCGCCGGCCAAACCAAACACCGTCAGAATCACATCGATGACCTTGATGCCGATGAACGGCACGATCAATCCGCCCGCGCCATAGATCAGCAGGTGGTCGCGCAGCACCGTCGCGGCGCCCACCGGCCTGTAGCGCACTCCCCGCAGCGCCAGCGGGATCAGGAAGATGATGATCAGCGCGTTGAAGATCACCGCCGAGGCGATGGCGCTCTGCGGCGAGGTCAGTCGCATCACGTTCAGGGCGGCCAGTTGCGGGTAGGTGCTGGCAAACGCGGCCGGGATGATGGCGAAATACTTCGCCACATCGTTGGCGATGCTGAAGGTCGTCAACGCTCCGCGTGTCATCAGCAACTGCTTGCCGATCTCGACGATCTCGATCAACTTGGTCGGGTTCGAATCCAGATCGACCATGTTGCCCGCTTCCTTGGCCGCCTGGGTGCCGGTGTTCATGGCAACCGCCACATCGGCCTGGGCCAGGGCGGGCGCGTCGTTCGTGCCGTCGCCGGTCATCGCCACGAGCCGGCCGCCGGCCTGATGCTCGCGAATGAGTTTGAGCTTGGCCTCGGGGGTGGCCTGGGCCAGGAAGTCGTCGACGCC
>JAGOCU010000254.1 GCA_017998555.1 Thermoflexales bacterium | reverse complement strand
GTGAGCCGCACCTTGAAGGTGCGGCTCACCTCTGCGCGACTAGCTCGGGTCCAGCACCCCGGTAGGGGTGCCAGCGGGTAGCCGGGGTGTCGAGCGAAGCGAGACCCCCGGAAACGTAGCGCAGGCACGCGCGCATGCGCGCGCGACGCGAATCCCCGACCACGCGACGCCCGCCCCGCGCCACGGCGTATGGCGAGATGCGTGCGCTCACGGCCGCGGTATGGGTCCCGCTGTCACTCCGGCGTAGGCCGGAGTTTCGCGCGGGATGACGGCGCTCTGGTTCAGGTGAGCCGCACCTTGAAGGTGCGGCTCACCTGCTCACGCCTATCGCCCCGGAGGGGCGCACGAGGGTAGCCGGGGTGTCGAGCGCAGCGAGACCCCCGGAAACGTAGCGCAGGCGATACCGGTGACGGGTGGGGCGAACGTCCACGCGTGTGCCGCGGTTCGTGATCGCGTTACGCTCCAGCGGTATCGCTTCGCTCAACCGCCGGAAACGGAGCGCGGCATCCGTGTCATCCGTGCGAATCCGTGATTCTGACAACTGCGCCCCTATTCACCGGATCTCTGCAACTTGCATGCGACTTCTAAACACGGCCTGCCTACACTCTCGTGCGCAGGCTTGACATGCAGACAAATGACCTCCTCTCCCTCCGCCCCGCCGCCGCCCGCGCGGACCTGTCGTGCGGGGCGGCCGGCGACGCGCGCCTGGCCGCGCTGCTCCAGCGCTTCGAGCCGATTCGGCTGGAGGAGATGGACGGCGTGGCGCTCATGGATCGAACCGACACCAAGTACCTGCTGGCCTACCCCGATCTGCTGAAGGCCCTTGAAGCGCTGCGCGGCGACTACCGTGTTCTTGACATCGAGGGCGCCCGCCTCAGCCCCTATCAAACGCTCTACTTCGACACACCCGAGCTCGCCCTCTTCCGCCAGCATCAGACCGGCCGGGCGCGCCGGTGCAAGGTGCGCAGCCGGCGCTACGCCTGCACCGGCCGCGCCTTTGTCGAGGTCAAGCTCAAGACCCGCGGCGACCGGACCAGCAAGCGCCGGCTCGAAACAACCGGCCTCATCACCCAGCTCTCCCCCGAGCTGCGCGCCTTTGTTGAGCCGGGGACGGGCATGGGCGCCGCCTTCCTGCGCCCCACCCTGGCAAATGCCTTCTCCCGGATCACCCTGGTCGGCAGGCAGGCCCCGGAGCGGGTCACCCTCGATTTGGACCTGCGCTTTGCCTCGCCCGAGGCATCCCTCTCGAAGCGCGGCATCGTCATCGTTGAGCTCAAGCAGGCCCGCTTTGACCGCAGGTCGCCCTTCGCCGAGTTGATGCGCGCGCTCGGGGCGCGCCCGACCGGTTTCAGCAAATACGGCTGCGGGGTGGCCTGGCTGTATCCAACCGTCCAACACAACCACTTCACGCCCGCCCTGCGGGCCGTGGACACACTCATCCGAGGCAACACCCATGTCCAGTGAACTCATCGCCTTCATCGGGGCGGCCGTTTTCAACCTGCTGATCGCCGCGCTGATCGTGCGCGGGATCTATTTCCCGGTCACCCGCGACCGAAACTATGTCTTCACCTTCCTGGCCTTCAACACGGTGATCTTCTTTGTGCTGCGCCTGATGACCAGCGCCAGCATCAGCATGGGCGTCGGCTTCGGGCTTTTCGCCATCTTCTCCGTGCTGCGCTATCGGACCGATGAAATGCCGATCCGCGAGATGACCTATCTCTTCATCGTCATCGCCCTGCCGGTGATGAACTCGATGCTGGCAGCGAGCGGCGACTTCGCCCAGGTCCTCGTGTCCAACGCCATGATCGTCGGCCTGCTGTGGGCGCTCGAGAAGGGCTGGGGATTCCGCTTCGAGGCCAGCAAACGCCTCACCTATGACCGGATCGACCTGATCGCCCCGGCCCGCCGCGAGAACTTGCTGGCCGACCTGCGCGCCCGGACCGGCCTGCCGATCCGGCGGGCCGAAGTCGGGCGGATCGACTTTGCCCACGACACCGCCGAAGTCAAGATCTTCTTCGACCCGGCCGCGGCCGACTCCGCCGCTGCAGCCTTCCAGGCAACGACGCCCATTCGCGCCGACCGGGTGTTTGAAACGACTCCCTGAGCAAAACCAGTCAAGTCCGCGTTGATGAAGCGCGGGATCTATCCGCAGTTTTGAATTTGCGCCGCACGAACAAAGAGAAAAATCGGCGGGAATCTGCGGATAGATGACCTCGTGGAAGGGACCTCTCACGGCGAAGCCGGGGATGCCGCTTCCGAAAACGACTCTGTATCATGAACAAACCTACCTTCCTTCGCGCCATCATCGGCGCCGCGCTCATCGTCCTGACCGCCTGCGCCGGTCCTGCCCCAGCGGCCGTCAGCATCTCTCAGCCCCAGGCGGCCGCCCAGGCGCCGTTCGCCACGGCCACTTCGAGCGCGCTGACCGTAGCTTCGGGCGCGGCGGCCGCAACAGCCGTCCCATCGGGTGCCGCGGGTGTGGCCGCCGCCCTTGCGGCCAACGCCAAGCCGCACGACACCGCAGCCGACGCGGGCTGGCAGGCGGCACCCGCCACCACCCTTACCCTCAACGGTAATGCGATCGCCGTCGAAGGCACGGGCGTGACGGTGGCCGGCGCAAAGGCGACCATCACGGCCGCCGGCACCTATCGACTGTCCGGCACGCTGAGCGACGGCCAGATCGTCGTCGACGCCCAGGACATGGGCGTGGTCCGGCTCGTCCTGAACGGGGTCGACATCCGGAGCAGCCGCGGCGCCGCCATCCAGTTCGTCAACGCGAAGGAGGCCGTCATCGTCCTGGCCGACAAGACCGTCAACACCCTGTCCGATGCCAAAGTCTATACGTTTGACAAGGCCGGTGACACGGAGCCGAACGCCGCCCTCTTCAGCAAAGTCGATCTCACGATCGCCGGCGCGGGGGCCCTGACGGTCAATGCGAACTACAACGACGGCATCGCCAGCAAGGACGGCCTGATCATTGCCGGCGGCGCGATCACGGTCAAGGCCGCCGACGACGGCATCCGGGGCAAGGACTATCTCGTCATCCGCAAGGCGTCGCTCACGGTGACCGCTCAGGGCGACGGGCTGAAATCCGACGACGAGGAGGATGCCGCCAGGGGCTATATCCTGATCGAGAGTGGCACGCTGGCTATCACCGCCCAGGGCGACGCCATCGCCGCCCAAACCGATGTTCTCATCCAGGACGGCACGTTTTCGCTCGTGTCCGGCGGCGGCAGCGCCGCGAAAATCGCCGCGGACGCCTCGGCCAAGGCCATCAAGGGCAACGCCAGCGTCATCATCGACGGGGGGACGTTCACGATCAATGCCGCCGACGATGGCGTACACAGCAATGCCAGCATCGTCATCAACGGCGGCGCGTATACGATAGCGACCGGCGACGACGGGCTGCATGCCGACGCCTCGCTCACCGTGAACGGCGGAGACATCAACATCACCCGCTCATACGAGGGGATCGAGAGCCAGGTGATCACGCTGAATGGCGGGGATATCCAGCTTGTATCCAGCGACGACGGGGTCAACGTGGCCGGCGGCACAAGCGCGGCCGCCGGCGCGCGGCCGGGCGCCGCCACCGCCGCTTACACCGGCAAGAACTTCCTGTATGTCCGCGGTGGCCGCATCGTCGTCGACGCGGGCGGGGATGGGATCGACGTCAATGGCGCGGTCGAGATGAGCGGCGGGGTCGTCATCGTCAATGGCCCGGTCGAGCAGATGAATGGGGCCGTCGACTACGACGGATACTTCAAGATGACGGGCGGTTTCCTCGTGGCCGCGGGCAGCGCCGGGATGGCACAGACCCCGGGCGCGGGGCAGAATTCCGCCCTGATTTACCTCAACGCCACCCAACCCGCCGGCACGTTGTTTCACATCCGCAACAGCGCGGGGGAGACGATCCTGACCTTTGCCCCGTCCAAACCGTATCAGTCGGTGGCGTTCTCCTCGCCCAGCCTGGTCAAGGGCGCGACGTATCAGATCCTCCTGGGCGGCAGCGCAAGCGGCACGGCGCAGAATGGCCTGTATCCGGACGGCGGGTACTCGCCGGCGGGCGCCGCGTATGCGAGCTTCACGGTCTCCAGCGCAGTGACGACGGTCGGCAGCGGCGGGCGCGGCCCGGGCGGCCGGCCGTAGGGCGGGGCCTGTGAATAGGTGAGCCGCACCTTGAAGGTGGACCCCACCTGATTTCCTACCCCAACCCCCGCACCACCCCCGGCCCCATCTCGGTCCCGCCCAGCGTCGCCAGGTCGGCCAGGGCCCGCCCCACGCCGAT
>JAGOCU010000253.1 GCA_017998555.1 Thermoflexales bacterium | reverse complement strand
TCGCAGCGCAGCATCATGGATCTCATCCGCGAGCTGCAGCAGCAAGGCATGACCGTGATCTCGTCCACCCACGACCTGGGCAGCGTCGTCACCGGCGATGTCGCCGATCGGGTGATTCTGCTCAACCGCCATGTGGTCGCGGATGGCACGCCGGCTGAGGTCATGCAGCCCGACGTGTTGCGGCAAGCCTATGGTTAGCTTTCTGCTCGAACCCCTGGCCAACGGCTTTATGCAACGCGGGCTGGCGGCCGGCCTGCTGGTCGCGATCGTGTGCGGCCTGCTGGGCTGTTTCGTCGTTTTGCGCGGGATGGAGTACATCGGCGACGCGATCTCGCACAGCGTGCTGCCGGGCGTCGTCATCGCCTATATCGCCCAGGGCAATCTGTTTCTGGGCGGCCTGGTCTCGGCTCTGGTCACGGCCGGCATCATCAGCGCGCTCAGCCGGGAAGGCAAGCTGCGCGACAGCACCGCCATTGGGGTGGTCTTCACCGCCGCGCTGGCCCTGGGCGTGCTGCTCATCAGCACGGCCCGCAGCTACGCTCGCGACCTGTCGCACTTTTTATTCGGCAACATCCTGGGCGTCACCGAGGGCGATCTGGTCTTCACCGCGCTGTTGGTCCTCTTTGTCGCCGCGGCCATCTTCCTGTTCTTCAAGGAGCTGCTGGTCACGTCCTTCGACCCGACCCATGCTCGCAAGATCGGCATCCCGGTCAACGCGTTGCGGACAGGCTTGCTGATCACCCTGGCGTTGACCATCGTGGCCGGGGCGCAGACGGTAGGCGTGCTGATGGTGACGGCCCTGCTGATCACGCCGGCGGCCGCGGCCAGCCTGCTCACCAAACGCCTGCCGCGCATGATCGCGTATGCGACGGCCTTTGCGGTGGCCAGCGTCTTCGTCGGGCTGTACGCCTCGTACTACCTCGAGGTGTCGAGCGGCGCCGCGATCGTGCTGTCCGCCTCCTTGATCTTCGCGGCCGCATGGGTCGTCAACTGGGCGCGCCAGCGCCGCTCAACGCTCCGCGCAAACTAGGTTGTTTCGGAAGAGACATCTCCCGGCGGAGCCGGGGGATGCCTCTTCCGAAAAACCTGGGTCAGGCAGGAAGGTCCGCGTAGCCGCATTGCTATACTCCCGCAGATGCGGCTGAACGCCCACAACCTCGCCAAATACTTCGGCCCTGTCGCCGCGCTGGCGGACTGCAGCTTCGACATCGGGCCGGGCGAGATCCTGGGCGTGGTGGGCCAACGCGGCTCGGGCAAGACCACCCTTTTCCAGTTGCTGAGCGGCGCCCAGGCGCCAACGAGCGGCACCATCCAAATCGATGGCCGGCTGACCGCGCTGAAGTCGCCTGCCCATGCCCAGCGCCTCGGCATCGAGATTTCGCATCAGCAACCCCAACTGGCCGGCAATCTCAGCGTGTTGCAGAACATCTTTCTGGGTCGCGAGGCCAGCCGCATCAAGCGTCT
This sequence comes from Thermoflexales bacterium, assembly GCA_017998555.1. Taxonomy (GTDB): domain Bacteria; phylum Chloroflexota; class Anaerolineae; order J036; family Brachytrichaceae; genus Brachythrix. Next base: position 2,834 of record JAGOCU010000253.1, on the reverse strand, counting down.
GGGGATGCTCCCGGATGAGATGGCGATGGTTTCCCAGGCGCGCGAGCTCCTGGCGGCTTTCGACATGCCCGCGACGCTGCTGGGCGAACGCGCCCAGGCGCTCTCGGGCGAGCAGCGCCATGTCGTCGGGCTGGCCCGCGCGCTGTGCCGCCCGCTGAAGCTGCTCCTGCTTGATAACGCGCTCGAGGCGCTGAGCTATGACCGGCAGCGCTCCCTGCTCGATCAGGTGCGCGCGCTCGCCGCAAAGGGAGCCGCCGTCGTCATCGGCAGCGATGACTTGAAGCAGGTTTTCGAGGTCACCCAACGCATCCTGGTGCTGCATCCGGGCCGGACCGCCACACTGCGCATCACGTCCGAGTGCACACCTCGGGAGATTGTCGAATTGATCGTTGGCGCGAATCGCCAGGATCAGATCACTCCCGTCATCTGGGCGATCGAGAACTATCACATCGCCCAGCGCCAGGCCGAGCAGCTACGCGAGACCAAACGCGAGCTCGAGCAGAGCCTCGAGGCGCGCGACTCGCAGAATCGCGAGCTCATTGCGCGGATGCGGGTGCAGTTGGACGCCCTCGATCGCCTGAACGTCGCCCTGCAGGACGCCCACCACCGCCTGATGACCGAGCGCGAGGCCGAACGCAAACGCCTGGCGCGCGAGCTGCATGACCAGGTCATCCAGGATCTGCTGAGCTTCGCTTATCAACTCGAAGAAGTCGAAGACGAGGCGATCGATGAAGCGCAGCGGGCCGAGCTGCTCAAGATCCGGAGCGGGCTGCGCCAGGCCGTGTCCAACGTACGGGATATGTGCAGCGACCTGCGCCCGCCGACCATCGACCGGCATGGCCTGCCCTCCGCCATCCGCTCGCTCGCCCAGCAATGGTCGGCGGCGAACAACATCGAGGTCAAGCTCGACATCGATCCGGAGTTGGGCCGCCTGCCGGAGGCCATCGAACTGTCGGTCTATCGCATCGTGCAGGAGGGCCTGAGCAACGTGCGCAAACATGCCCGGGCCACCCAGGTTCGAATCGTCCTCAGCCGCACGCCCACGGCCAGCCTGACGATGCGGCTGATCGACAACGGGCAGGGCTTGCCGGGCAAGCTCGATCTGGCGTCATTGTCGCAGCGCAAGAGCTTTGGGCTGGTCGGCATCGGGGAGCGGGTATCGCTGTTGCGCGGCACGATGGACATCTCGCGATCCGAGGGCGGCGGGCTCGACATGACCATCGAGATCCCCAGCCCCTATCCATCGATCACGAACTGATCCGGCTGCCCTGGGCGTCTTCGGCGATCTGGCGCATGGTGGCCGCGTCGATGTCCTTTTTGTCGATGAAGGCGACCGCGCCGGCGCTCATCCCCAGCCGGCGGAATTCGCGGTCCGGGTAGGCGCTCATCAGCACAAGGCGGGTGCCCTGGCTGACCGTCTTGATCTTGCGGGCGCACAGGATGCCATCTTCGTCCGAGAGCACGACATCGACCAGCGCGAGGCGGGGCTTCACCTGGGCAGCCAGGCGGAGGGCCTGGGCGGTGTCGGCCGCCTCATACAGCCGGGATCCCGGGCAGGCCTTGCCGATCATCCGGGCGAGCTGCTGCCGATAACGAGGATTGTCATCCACCAACAGCAGCGTCAGCGCGCCGTCGCGGGTGTCGCGCGGGTCGCCCGGTTCCAGCCCGTGGGTGGCCAGGAGCTCGGGGTGTTTGCCCGCGTAATCGGTCGCCCCATGCCGGCTGGTCACCCCCAGGGCGCGGTAGAGCGCAGTCAGATGATTCTCGACCGTCTTTACGCTGACGTCCATGGTCTGGGCGATCGCGCGGTTGTCGTATTCATAGGTGATGAGCCGCAGCAGCTCGCGTTGCCGGCGGGTCAGGGCGGGCGTCTCGCGCAACGCCGGTTGGCCATCTGCGACCGCCGAAGCCGACGGGCGGTGGAGGAGTTGATCGACCAGCGGCCGCGAAATCCAACGCTCGCCCTTCAGGACGCGTTGCGCGGCCAGGACCAGATCCGCCAGGGGTTGATCCTTCATGTGATAGCCATCCGCCCCGGCATTCAGCAGCCCGGCCGGATCGATTTCGTCGGCATAGGCGCTGACAATGAGGATGCGCAGCCCGGGCCGGTCGCGTTTCATGGCCTGGATGGCGGTGATCGGCTCGAAATCCGGCATGGCCACGTCCATGACGAGGAGGTCGGGCGTGTGGTCCGCCAGGGCCGCCCGCAGCGCGTTGCCGTCGCCAACTTCGGCCAGGATCGTCATCCCGTCCACCCCGTCCAGCGCATTGCGCAGACCGGCGCGCACGACAGCATGGTCGTCGGCCAGGAGGATCGTGGGCACGCCGGGATTATAGCGGCCGGAGCCCCGCCAGGCAGTATTTCAACAGAAGAATGGAAGAAGGGAAGGAAAATACGCCCCCTCCCTTTCTTCCTTTCTTCTGTTGATTGCTGGGTCTGGCTTGGCGACGCGCGTCCGTTGTCGGCCTCGTATCCCTGAGTATCGACAAATCCGGGGGGTGGTTGGGGGCGTTTCTGGGGGGTAGACGGCTTGCGGGGTGCCTGGACTTCACTTACTGTTAACCGAGCGGGCGTGCCGGAGTCGATTCGTCTCCGCCCGCCATTGAGATCGTCAGGTCCGGATTGACGCGCTAACGCCGCCAAGAAGAGGAGGAGGTGCACCGACCCAAGATTCGTTCACGCCGAACACCCCATTTGATTTCACGCGGCGCCAATCCCGGCGCCCGCGACAAGAAGAGGATTCCCAGATGAATAAGCAATACAAGTTCTTGGCGTTTGTCGCCAGCGCCTCCATGCTGCTGGCAGCCTGCGGCGCCGCCGCCACGCCGACCGC
>JAGOCU010000252.1 GCA_017998555.1 Thermoflexales bacterium | reverse complement strand
CCCGCCCAGGCCAGCATGGTCAAATCGTTCTCCTGGTCGCCGATGGCCATGACCTCATCCTGCTGAATGCCCAGGCTCTCGGCCAGGCGGGCCAGCCCGGCGCCCTTGTGCGCGCCCAACGGATTGACCTCCGCAAACATCGCGTGCGACTGGACCACAATCGCCCGGTGGCCGACGAACTCGCGCAGCAGCATCACCGCCTCGGCGGTGTATTCGGCGTTCATGGCGAAGATCAGTTTGTCCGGGTCGGTGTCGCCCGCCACGTGGCACAGGTCGGCGACCAGATGCGGCTCCATCGTGCTGAGCAACTTGCCGTAGAACTGGTCCGAGAAAATCTTGCGCTGGATGTAGATCTCGTTGTCGTGATAGAGGATCGTGTGCCAGTGCGGATGGGCCAGCGAAAACTGAACGATTTCGCAGGCCAGCTCGCGATCGAGACGGAGCACGCTCAGGGTCTGCTCGGTCGCGAAGTCATACACCTCGCCGCCCTGGCCGCACACCACCGGCGCGTTGACGCCGAGCATCTCGGCGAAGCGGCGGGTGGTCGGCACATTCCGCCCGGTGGCGATGGTGATCCGCACCCCGCGCGCGACCGCCGCGCGCAGCGCGGCCAGCACCCGCGGCGCCGCGACCTGGTCGTGGCTGAGCACAGTCCCGTCCAGATCGACGGCAATGAGTTTGATGGGGGCCGGGGGCAGCCCGGTTTCGTCTTGGGTCATGCTTCGAACTCGATGGCGATCACCCGGTCGAGCCGGGCAAGGTCCTGCAGGATGCGCGTTCGCGCATCGGGAAAAGCGGCCCGGGCCAGGGCGAGGGCGGCCGGGCCCTGGCTCGCCCCAACCTCGAGCCAGACGTGCCGCAGCGCGGCGCGCCGGGCCGGCTCGGCGCTGAGCTGAGCGAGCAGGCGGCGGACCAGGTCGAGGCCGTCGGTCCCGCCGTCGAGGGCGACCCGCGGCTCATGGGCCTGGATCTCGGGCGGGAGCATGTCGATCTCCTCGCGGGTGACATACGGCAGATTGGCCACCACGATTGGAGCCGGGTCTGGTACGTTGGAAAGCAGATCGCTCTCGACAAAGCTGACGCGCGCGCCGAGCCGTTCGGCGTTCTCGCGGGCCAGGCTGAGCGCGTCGGCCGACACGTCGCAGGCAATGACGCGGGCGGTGGGCGCGCCCAGGGCGATGGCGATGGCCGCCGCCCCGCTCCCGGTGCCCACGTCGATGACGGCGGCTCCTGCAGGCAGGGCCCGCACAGCCGCGAGGGCCAGGTCGACCAGCATTTCGGTCTCGGGCCGCGGGATGAGGGCGCGCGGGTCGATCTTGAGCGTGAGACCATGAAAGCCGCGCTCGCCCAGGACGTAGGCCAGGGGCTCGCGGGCGGCGACCCGCGCGAGCAGCGTTTCAAGGGCCCGCGCTTGCGCCTCGGGCAGGGTCTCATCGTCGTGGGCGAGCAGCCATTCGCGCGGGCGGCTCGTCGCCACGCTCAGAAGTTGGCGGGCGGTGCTGGCCGGCGCGTCCACCCCCGCGGCGTCGAGTCGGGCGATGGCCGCGCGGAGGGCGATGCGAATTGTGGGACTCATACGGGTCGGGTTCGCCGATTGTTTTGCAGGAGAAGGGGAGAACGGGAGAGGAAATTGCTTTTCACTCCTCCCCTTCTCCCGTTCTCCTGTAAGGCAATAGCGATCTTCGAGCTACAGCCCGCTGTCGCGCAGCCGGCGGGCCTGCTCATCCGAGGTCAGGGTATCGATGAACTCGTCCAGGTCGCCGTTCAAGATCGCCTCGAGCCGGTAGAGTGACAGCTCGACTCGGTGGTCGGTCACCCGATTCTGGGGAAAGTTGTAGGTCCGGATCTTCTCGCTCCGGTCGCCGGTCCCGATCTGATCGCGCTTCTGCTGGCTGAGCGCGTCGGCCTGCTTCTGCTGCTGCATGTCATACAGCCGGGCGCGCAAAATGCTCATCGCCCGCAGCCGGTTCTGAGTCTGGCTGCGCTCGTCCTGGCATTGCACCACCAGCCCGCTGGGCTTGTGGATGATCCGGACCGCCGACTCGTTCTTCTGCACGTTCTGGCCGCCCGCGCCGCGCGACCGATACGTCTCGATGGTCAGGTCGGCGTCGGGAATGTTGACCTCGACATCCTGGGCCTCGGGCAGCACTGCCACGGTCACCGTGCTGGTATGAATCCGGCCGCTCGACTCGGTCGTGGGGATGCGCTGGACGCGATGCACGCCGCTCTCGAATTTGAGCCGGGCATAGGCGCCCTTGCCGGTGACGCCAAAGACCACTTCCTTGAACCCGCCAATGCCAGTTTCGCTCTCGTCGAGCAGCTCGGTCTTGAGCCGGTGCCCGTCGGCATAGCGCTGATACATCCGGAAGAGCTCGGCCGCGAACAGGCCGGCCTCGTCGCCGCCCGCGCCGGCCCGAATTTCGATGATGACGTTGCGGTCATCGCGGGGGTCTTTGGGCAGGAGCAGCTCGCGAGCCCTTGCGGTGAGGACCTCGATCCTGTCCTGCAGCGGTTTCATTTCGGCCTGGCCCATCTCGGCCATCTCGGGGTCATTGCCGGAGGCCATGGCGCTGGCATCGGCCAGCTCAGCCCGGGCTTTCTGCAGCTCGGCCCAGGTCTCGACCACCGGGATGAGATCGCTGCGCTCCTTGGCCACTCCCGCATAACGGGTGTAATCGCTCGCCAGGGCCGGATCGGCCATCTGCTCGGTCAACTGCTGGAATTTCGCCGCGAGGGCGGCTAAACGCTCTTCCATAGGGGGAAGAGAATTATACCGGTCGGGGAAATGCCGGAACGCCCCAGTCGAAATCCCGTGACGCGCCTCTTGCGGTCACGCGCGGACGGGGTCGAAGCTCAGAAAGTGAAACTCGGCCTGATACCCGGCGGCTTTGGGGCTGCAGGCGTAAAGCCCGCAAGACACACATGGCGCGCCCGTCCGTTCCATGAGATGCGCCACCCGAATCTGCTGCCAGGCCAGGCCATCCAGCGAACTGGTAACGATGCAGTCGGCGCCCGTCACCTGGACCCGAAACCAGACGGTGTCGATGTCCTTCGCCAGAGGCTGGGTGGACCAGTCTGAGTATTGCGCGTTGGTCACGACCGCGCCCAGGCGATTGGGTTCTTCAGGCTCGAACTCGACCGATGTCTTGAGCCAGCAGGCGGGCGAAACACGGACCATCAGGCCGGCCTGGTCATACTGATGGCGGGGATGCGATGTCACCTTTGTGGTCAAGGTGAAGTCGCCGGTCGCGCGCAGATGCAGAAAGTGGCCCGAGTCAGCCTCAAAGCCATAGTGGGTGCGCTGCCAGAAGTCGGTGTTGGCCTTGGGCGAGATGCGGAGGACGCCTTTGGCCGGATCGATGGTCCAATGATCCGGCTCGCAATGCCAATGCAGTTCGGGTGACAGGGCCGCGCCATCGAAACGCGCGTCAAGGGCTTTGTCGATCATGTCATTTTGTGGATATGGCCGAAAACCTGGCGCTCAAGACACCGAATACACCAGACAATAGCTATGATCGTATCCATAGCCATACTGATCCCAGCCCACAACGACCTCGCCTTCGAAGCGTAGCACTTTTGAGACTTCCCGAGCCACATCCCAGGCCAATGTCGTCACTTGTCCGTCACGTTTTAGGTTGGCGATCTCGATGACGATCTTCCCGGCCGGCTTCATATGGGAGCGAAGCTGTCCGTATATGCCGCGGATATCATCCAAATAGGCCGCATAACCCCGACCCATGTCTCGATAGGCCGTGAACGGATCCTGCGGGTCGCCCCTGTTCGTATATGGCGGAGAGGTCATTGAGAAGTCGATCGCCGGCAGGTCCAGATCTGCCAGGGACCGCGCATCACCTTGGATCATGTTTTCCGGACGCGCCAGCCTGCCCCGCGCATAGTTGACCTTATCACTCTCCAACTCCACGCCGAAGGGAATGCGACCCAGGCGCTCAGAAACGACAAGTGTCGTGCCATAGCCAGCGAAAGGATCCAGAATAGTGTCACCGATTTGGGTGAATTCCCGCAAAAAATGGCTAACCAGCGCCTCCGGGTAGCGCACATCATCCCCCTTGAAGTCCGCTGGCAGCGGTTCCGGGTGCGAGAGCTCAAGCGCTAGAAAAGTCCTCACCAGGACCGATGATAGCCAAAATCCGGAGAGAGCACAATCCCCGCGCGAAGCGCGGGGATTGTGCTCTCTCCACTCGTTTATTGATCTGGCGCGCCGCGCGCGCCGGGTCACCTGAGCACGAACGGAAGGTAGCTATAGTACGTTGGTTTTGGCGTCGCCGTCGGCGTGGTCGTTGGCGT
>JAGOCU010000251.1 GCA_017998555.1 Thermoflexales bacterium | reverse complement strand
GCGATCAGGCGCCCGATCATCCTGCGCCGGGTGATATGCCCCTCCTGATAGTCCTCAACGGTCTCCTCGCCAAGATAGCGCTGCATCTCGGTGAGCTGTTCAACGGACATATTCGGCCTATTCTTGAGTGACATGCTTCTCCTTTTTTATGGCGGACCTTCTGAAGGGATATTGAGAAGCCAACTGCCTGGCTTCGCCGGGCAGTTGGCTTCGGTAGTTGGCAGCCTGGATGGTCAATTCAGCTCATTCGCCGGCCGATATCAGGCGCGCCAGCAACGAGGCTTCGTCCTCGGGCGACTGGATCTCGCCATCCAGCCAGGCATCCCGCAAGCGACCCAGGATGCGGGCATATTCCGGACCCGGCCGCAGTCCGCTCGCGCGCAGGTCATCGCCCGTGGTCACGGGGCGCACGCGGCGCCATACCGACCACTCTGACAGTGCGGACATTTTCTTAAGCGAATCTGAGTCGTAGAGGAACCCAAGCAACAGACCGGCCCCGCTGAAGCCCCGCATCGTTGCCGACATCCCGCTGGCGGATGCGCCGCGCAACGCATTTGCCGACAGCGTACTCAACGGCCCCGAATCCAGGAGCGCCTCCCGGATCGCGATCGGAAAAGGAATCCGGTCGATCCAGCGGCTGATGGCGAACCCACCTTCGTTGTAGATGAGCGCCCCCCACCCGGCCGCATTGACCAGGTCCTCGGGCGACAAACCAAGCTCGCCGACAGGGAACGAGCCATGGGCCAGGGTTTCGCGCATATGCTCGAACCTGCGGCGCAGCTCATGCGGTTCCGGAACCGGAACACCCAACGCATGAAAGACACCCCAATCCGCCAGAAGGGCCAGCGCGGGTTCGGCTCGCTCGGCAAACATGCGTTCGATGTCGTACTTGAGACGTTCGCCGCTGACCAGCGGGAGATGGCGCACCCCCTGGGCCAGCCAGCCCAACGTCGCGGGGTCAATCTCGAAGCCAAAGCGCACCACATAACGGGCCGCGCGCAGAATACGGGTGGGGTCGTCAATGAAGCTGTTCGCGTGCAACGCCCGCACCCGGCGGGCCCGGATGTCGGCGGCCCCGCCCAGCGGATCGACCAGTTCCGGCGCATCGATGCGCAAGGCCATTGCGTTCAGGCTGAAATCGCGCCGCGGCAGATCGGCTTCGATCGGGACGCCGGTGGCGACCTCGGGCAGCGCAGCCGGGCGCGAATAGCGCTCGGTTCGGGTCGAGGCAAGATCGTGTCGATGCGCGTCAATCGTCCAGGTGGCGGTCCGAAAGCGCGCATGGGCGACGATCTCGCCGCCATGCGCGGCGGCGAGGCCGCGGGCGAAAGAAATGGCGTCGCCGGCGATCACAAAGTCGACATCGGTGACGGGCCGCTCGAGGAAGGCATCCCGCACGGCGCCGCCGGCCACATACGCCTTCAGGCCGAGCCGCGTGGCGTGCTCGGCCACCCGGAGGACGGCCGCGCGTTGTTCAGGGCTGGCGCTGTCGAGCAGACGCGTCGCGTCCATAAGTCGGGATTATAGGGTGGTCGTAACCGGAATCGATATCCCCTGGCTTCGCCAGGGGATATCGATTCCGGTGGCAAATCCTGCGATGGCGATCAGCCCTTGTAGACCCGGCCCTTCCAGCGCACCCCGAGGCCGAGCGCGGCGCGCAACATCCCCCAGGCGGCAATCAGGCCATAGGTCAGCAGTCCAACCGGAGCTGCCAACGCCCATACGGCCGGCAACCCAAACAACGGGCGCGAGGCGCGCTGCCAGACCCAGGCGCTGAAGGCCCAGGCCGACAGGCCCGCAGCCAGGCCCAGAGCCCCACCCGGATCACCGGCGGCAGCGCTCGCGGCGCTGGCCAGGCACAACAACGGCGGACCCAGGGTGGTGGCGAACAGACCAGCAAAGGTCAGAAAGCCGCGGTTGGCCGATAGCCGCATCCCGGCCGCCGCGTGTTTGCCCATCCCATCAACGACCTCCGTCGCAGCCCGATACATCCGGACCCGGATCAAGTCATAGCCCGTCAAAAGCGCATAGCGCAAACCGCTGCGCCGAACCAGATGCGCCAACTCAACATCCTCGAGCACTTTGTCCTTCACGGCCGCATGGCCCCCGATGGACTGGTAGGCGCTCGCGCGGAACAAAAAGCACTGGCCGTTGGCCAGCGCATCACGCTCGGGCATCTCCGGGTTGAATCGCCGCATCGCCGGGAACACGTTCAGCGCAAAACGAAAAAAAGACGGGAGTACCAGCCGCTCGGCGAGCGTGCCTGTCTCGACAAAAGGCTGAACCGAAACGGCATCGAGATTCTGTTCGACGGCCACCGCAAGCAGGGCCGCGCAAAGCCCCGGACCAGCGTCCGTATCGGCGTCCAGGAACAACAGCCAATTCCCGCGGGCAAACGACGCGCCATAGTCGCAGGCGTTGCACTTGCCTGCCCAGCCGATCGGAAGCGGCCGGCCGGCATGAACGGACACACGCGGGGCAAAGTCATCGCGCAAACCGGCCAGGATGCGCGGGGTGGCATCGGTGGAGGCATCATCGACGACGATGACCTCGAAGTCGGGATAGGCCTGCGACGCAGCCGCGGTAACACTGCGCGCGATCGCCAATTCCTCGTTGCGGGCCGGGATGATGATGCTGACGCTGGGGGCTGTGCCCGCAGCCGGCGGCGGCATGGCCCGCAGGGCCGGCAGGTGGAAAAGCCAGCGCGCCTCGAGCGCGAGTACGACGATCAGACCTCCGGCGGCAACGACACACAAGAGGCCAAGCACGCTACCAGATCCTGGGGATCGAGGCGCCGCGCTCGCGCGAGCGGACGGCCGATTCGGTTTTGCGCCAGCGCGCGATACGGGCATGGTCACCGCTGAGCAACACCTCGGGCACGCGCCAGCCGCGAAAAGTGGCGGGCCGGGTGTAGTGCGGGTATTCGAGCACGCCCGGCACGGCGTGCGATTCGACCAACGGGGCGAACTCAGGCAAAACACCGGGGACCAGCCGCGAGACCGCGTCGATGATGACCATGGCCGCGATCTCGCCGCCGGTCAGCACAAAGTCGCCGATGCTGATTTCGTCATCGCATAAATGCTCGCGCACGCGCTCGTCGACGCCTTCGTAATGGCCGCAGATCAGGGTGATGCGCGGATGCCCGGCAAACTCGCGCGCGACGCGATGGTCAAAGAGGCGGCCGGCGGCCGAGAGCAAAATCACCGGACCGTCATGGCGCGGGCGGGGCGCATCTGCAGACCCGGCGGGCACGCCCAGGACAGCCTCGACCGCGGCAAAAATCGGGTCGGGCTTCATCACCATCCCGCCCCCACCCCCAAAGGCATAGTCGTCGGTGATCTTGTGCTTGCCTTCGGCCCAATCGCGGACATTGTGGGTGAACAGGCCAATCAACCCCGCATCGATGGCGCGCCGCACGATGCTGTCGCCAAACGGGCTCTCGAACATCCCGGGGAAGAGGGTGAAGACGTCGAAGCGCACGCGCTAGGCCTTTTTCGCCTTGGCCGGCCGGTTGTCACCCTGCCTCTCGGCCTGTTTGATCCGGTTCATGATGTCGAGCGGATGACTGATTGCCGATGGAATGATCCGAACCTCAATTCCCTTGGCGAGTTCAAGCCGGGCCATGTCTTCGTCGCGATTGAGGTAGGTCAGGCGTCCGATCATGCCGCCCACGGTCACAACCTCGTCGCCCACTTTGAGCTGGCCAAGCACTTCCAGTTGGGTGCTCCGCGCGCGCTTCTGCGGCAGGGCCACCAACACCCAGACCATGAGCAAAACCAGGGCCAGAACGGTGGCCACGATGATGTAGAAGAATTCAGTATTCATAAGTTCCCGCGCGAGGATTATAGCCGCCGCGCCGACGTCTGACCCGATCCTCCCGGTCCAGGCCAAGTAGCCGCCCATATGTTCCTGATGCTCGTCACGGTTCGCGGGTCACTGAAATCGCCACAAGATGTCCCCCGGCGACGCCGAAGCGGAACCTGTGTATGATCAGGGAACCCAACGGAGGAACGAAATGAATCAAGTCGTTGTCAAACGCAAGTTCGGTTCGCTGCGCTTTATTGGATCGCTGATGAAGGTGTTCGCCTGGATTTCGATTGCCCTGGGTGTGATCGGCTTGCTGACGACCATCGTCGGCGGTCTGACCAATGCGGTGACTGTGAACGTCTTTCAGCCGCAGGCGATTGATAGCCTGGGGCGCCTCGGCCTGCGCGGCCCGGTCGTCAATGTCCTTGTCCTGACCCTGGTCGGTTTTGGCGGAGTACTGGCCGGCATCCTGGCCTACATCCTGTTCATGGCCGCCGGCGATCAGGT
>JAGOCU010000250.1 GCA_017998555.1 Thermoflexales bacterium | reverse complement strand
GGCGCAGCGATCGGTGATCGATGTCAAATTCGCGATCCAGCGCCTCATCTGGCAAGGTTTGACAGGCCAACAGCAACTGGCGGGTCGTCCAGGCGTCGTGGGCAAGCAGGCGGTCGAGGAGGTCCATAGACCGTGATTATGCGCGCGATGTCAGGCCGGCCCGGGCCCAAAGGGCCCGGGCCGGCCTGACATCCGCGCTACTTCACCGCCAGCATCGCCACAAACAGATACAGGTCCGCCGCGGCGTGGATCAGGACCGCCCCCCAGATGCTGCCGGTCTTATGCATCAGCAACCCGCACCCGATGCCCAGGGTCAGGGTGTTGACCAGGAAGATCGGCATCGTGATCGCCGGCATGTAGGTCACCCCCAGCAGGTGGATGATGGCGAACCACACCGCGGTCAGCAGGATCGCCCCGGTCGCGCCGATCAACGGCGTCAGGCGTTTGAGAAACAGGCTGCGGAACCACAGCTCCTCGAGCAGGCCGTTGCTGAAGGAAAACACCGTTCCCCACACAACGGCCGAACCCAGCGCGGCGGGCGCGTAACCCGTGCTGTGGAAGATCAGGGCCGAGGTCGCGAAATTGAACAGCACCAGGGCGCCCATCCCCAATCCCCACTTGAGGTCTCCCCGCCGGATGAGGACCGAACCCAGATCGGCGCCTGAAAGCCGGATCAGGACGAGGATGGGCACGACGACCAGCACGGCTTCATACACCTTCGCTACGGCTACGAATTCGTTGCCGCTGGTCGACAAGCCCAGCGCGCGCGCGACCGCGCCGTTGTATCCGCCAAACAAAGCCGAGACCAGATTGACGATCGTGGCGGTGAAGAAGGCATACGCGATCGGCCAGTATTGGGCGAGGGTCTTGCTGCGCTTGAGCGCGAGCGCGGCCCCCAGAAATACGGCCGAGAGCGCCGCGGCGTAGACGGCATTGCCATTGGTGGGATAGGCCTTGTAGTAGTTCGAGCCAAACAGGAAGATCGCCAGGGCGCAGGCCAGGAACAGGATAAACAAGACCGCCCGATGCGCCAGGCTGCCGGGCGCCGTGACAATCGGCGCAGATTCACGATGCTCGGGAACGGGATTCAGCGCGCCTACGGACATGAGATCACCTCATCACAAGAACATTCCAACAACGTACGGAAGAAAAGCAATGACGGCCAGGGCGGGGTGCCCGCGCCGGGCCGCGTTGCGGCTGTCCCAACTGAACAGATAAACGGCCAACCCAAACGCCAGGAACCCGCTGGCCAGCAGGGCGATCACCGACCCCCAGGGCGAGAATGCCGAGGCCTTTCCCATCGCCAGTCCATTCAGAGCGTTCATGGCCTGGGTGGCCGGCAAGAGTTGGGCGATCTTCCCGGCCGCGGCCGGCAACAGGCTGTACGGAACCATCAGCCCGCCCAGCAACATCGACGGCACAAACAGAAGCTGCGACCACAACACCGTCATGCGCGAACTGGGCGAGACCACCCCGATCAACACGCTCAACCCTGCGCTGGCGAAGGCCATCACCGCAAATATCAGGCCGAAATTGAGCCAGTTCTGGGGCGAGGGCGCGCGAAAGAGAATCGGCGCCGTCACCGCCATGATCACGGCCACGATGATGAGATGCAGCATCGTGGTCAGGGCCGGAATGACGAGGATGGATAGCGACGGGATGCCATTGATCTTGTAGCTGCGGAAGATGCCGTTCTCGCGGGCATTGACCAGCGGATCCGGGATGCCCAGCAGGGTCGCCGACATGATCGCAAACACGACCATCGCCGGAATGATGTCTTCGCGGAAGGGCGGGTTGATCTCGGCCATGATGAAGCCCATCATGAGATACAGCCCGAGCGGGAAGAGATAGTTCATCAGCAGCAACTGCTTGTTGCGGATGCCGGTCCGAAACTCGAAGCCAAAATGCTGGACAAAGGCGTTCATGACGGGCCTCCCGCGCCGGTGATCTCGAGGAAGCGATCCTCGAGCGAGGGCCGCTCCACCCGCAGATCGATGAGCGCGTCGCCGCGGTCTGCGACGCAGGCAATGATGGCCGTCAGGGTCGGCCCGATGTCCGAACTGAAGTAGATCCGGTAGTCGTCCTTCGATAGCGATCGGGTGACTCCGGGAAGGTCGCCATCGGCTGACCGCAGGCTGTCGGCCTGGGTGCGAACCGAGATCTTGGTCAGGCCGGCGCCGGTGGCGGTGATCTCCAGGGGTGTGCCGACCGCGGCGATCCGGCCCTTGAGCAGGATGGCCACCCGGTCCGAAAGCTGCTCCGCCTCGGCCATGTCATGGGTCGCCAGCATGATCGTGGCGCCGCTCGCCTTGAGCTCGCGCATCATCCCGTGCAACTCGACCCGGGTCGCCACATCCAACCCGGCGGTCGGTTCATCCAGAATCAGCACGGGCGGGTTATGGGCGATCGCCAGGGCCAGCGAAAGACGGCGCTGCTGGCCGGTGGAGAGTTCGAAGAACTGAGCGCTGCGCTTCTCGGCCAGCCCGAGGCGCTCCAACAAATCGAAGCGCGGTTTCGCGCCGTGATAGGCGCAGAAGATCTTCATCGCCTCGTCCGGCGTGATGCTCTCCGGCAGCCCGGCCGACTGGAGTTGCACGCCGATCAGGTTGCGCAGGCCGCGCGCATTGCCGGCGGGATCGATGCCCGCCACCCGCAACGATCCGCCGTTGGGCGCGCGCAGACCCTCCAGGCATTCCAGGGTGCTGGTCTTGCCGGCGCCATTGGGGCCAAGCAACCCAAAAATCTCGCCCCGCGCCACCTCAAAGCTGATGCCATCCACGGCGACTTGCCCGCCGTAGGTTTTCCGAAAGTCCCGGACTGCGATGACGGCGTTGCTGTCCATCGGTCAACTCCATTCCGCGTGATGCGCCAAAACGCCAGACCATTTCATCATAGACCCGCGACGCAAGGCCGTCAAACTGCAAAACCCAAGCAGGCTCAAAGCGCGGCTGGGTCAAAATAGATCCCCATGAATCTCACCCTTCAATCCGTCGCCGAGTTTGGCCTCGCGCCCGCAGCCGCGCTGGCCACCCAGTCCTTTGCCGGCTATTTCGTCCCGGTGAGCTTGTCTGCGGCGAACGTGCTGAGCATGATCCGGCAGGACAGCGTCGACCCGGCCCTGAGCCGCGTACTCGTGGTCGATGGCCAGCCCGCGGGGATTGCCTTCATTGCCCGGCGCGGCTGGACATCCCGGCTTGCCGCGATGGGCATCGTGCCCGAGGCCCGCGCGCAGGGTGTCGGCCGCGAGGCCATGCGGCAGTTGCTGGCCGAGGCAAAAGCCCGCGGCGATCGGACAATGACGCTCGAGGTGATCGCGGAAAACGCCCCCGCGATTCGGCTGTACGAGTCCTGCGGTTTTCGCATTGACCGCCGTCTGGTCGGTTACTCCGGCAGACCGGAGGGCGTGCCAGGCGATCTCGTCCTGGAAGAAGTGGACGTGCGCGATGTCGCGCGCGCGCTGATCGCGCACGGCCCGCCGGATCTGCCCTGGCAGCTCTCCGGCGAGACCCTCGCTCAGATGGGTCCCCCGGGTGTGGCCTATCGTGCCGGCGACGCCTGGGTGGCGCTGGGGGATCCTGCCGCCGCGACCATTGGAATTCGCGCCGTGGTCACCCTGCCTGGCTTCCGCCGGCAGGGCCGGGCCACTGCGCTGCTGCGTTCGGTCTTTGCGCGCCATCCCGGCAAAGCGTGGCGGGCCGCCCCGCACTGGCCCGAAGAGGTGAGCGGCGTCTTCGAACGCGCCGGTTTGCGGCGGGACAGCCTGAGCCAATGGCAGATGACGCTTCGGATGTGATGCGCGAGGAGGAACAGAATTGACAGGCGGACACCTGCTTCATACACTTAGGACTGCCCAACAAGACCCAACCCGGTGTTGATGTCCCTCGGCGCAGTCGGGCGACATCAACGCCAAACAAGGAGAACATCACATGTCATTTACGTTGACCCGCGACGCATGGAAGAACTTCAAGACCCAAAACAACCTGTCGAAATCGCCGTGGTATTCGCGAGCGGATGTGGGGCCGACCATCGACAAATTCTGGGCCGCCCGGGACATTTTCCTGAAGGCGCCGGGGATGGAAAGCCTGAAGAAGTTCTTCGCGGCCGCCACCAATCTGCAGAAGGCCTTCACCAAATTCGTTGGGCTGAAGGAGGTCAAGGGCGAGATGACGAACACGGCCAAGACCCAAATCGAGACGTGGAAAGAACAGATCGACGATGTGACCAAGATGCTCGCGATCGAGGCCAAACGAAATGAGAAGCAGTTGCTCGACGCCGACGCCAAACGGCTGATGGAAAGCCTCAAGAACAGCGGTCTGTAG
>JAGOCU010000249.1:2707-4326 GCA_017998555.1 Thermoflexales bacterium | reverse complement strand
AGCCGCTCGCCCGCTCCGGCAATATCTCCGGAGATCAACGCGCCCGTCGCGCCAATGCCAAGACCTGCGATCGTCCAGTTATCGCCACCCATGCTCAGAAAGGCCGCCTCGGACTCGCGCGCGGCCTGCAGCGCGCCTTCGCTGTCGTCCGTCAGCCGGGCCAGACGGCAGGCCACCGCTTGATAGAAGCCGATAAAGACCGGCATTCCCGCCGTCCGCACCGTTGGGAGCGTCTCGGCCACCCGCGTCCTGGCGTGCTCATACGCGCCGCAGTCGAACTGGTACTCAATCCGTGGCCAATGACTGTAGGCAATCCCCCATGGGTTTCCGGCGGCGGTGCTGATCGCGATCGCTTCGTCCGACGCCGCCACCAGCGTTTGGGGATCGCCGCCAAAGAGGGCGTTGAGCGCCAGATTGCCCAGGGCGTCAGCCAGCAGCGCGCCGTTGTCCAGCGTCCTTGCGGCGGCAACCGCCTGTGCCGCGTGGGCCCACGACTGCTCGAATTCTCCCGAGATTGCCCGGATGACCGCCAGGTCAGCCGCCGCGGTCGCTGTGATTTCGCGCAGATCGCGGCGCTGCCCATCTGCGCTGGTCTTGGCCATTGCCAGCGCTTCGCCAAAGAGGCCGGCCGCGCGCTCGGTGTCGGTGAACCGGACGCGCAGCCCGGCGTTCCACACGGCCCGCGCGCACAACGCAGGATCTCCATGATTCAGCGCAAGCTTGCGCGCGCGCGCGACTTCCTCGTCCAGCTCGCCCAGGATCCCGCCTGCCGATGCGTCGGGGGTGATGATCCGAATGGTGTTGATGTGGTTGAGCGCTTCGATCGCCATCCCGTTGTCGCCAGCCAGCTCGCCAAAAGCCTGCATCGCCTGGAAATTCGCCAGCGCGCCCGCGGGATCGCCGGTTGTCCTGAGGATGTGGCCCTTTCCGGCAAAGGCGGCTCGAACGAATTCGCGAGGCGCGGCCGCGCCCATTCGTTTGGCCGCGCCCAGCGCGCGGTCGTAATAGTCAAGCGCCTCATGGCTGGCAAAGCGCCGGTGCGCGCCATCCCCGGCCCGAACGGCCCAGGCGCACAGGTTGGGGTCGTCGCCCGCCCGTTCATAGTGAAAGACCAGACTGGCAGCCGATTCAGACGCGGCGTCGGTTGTCGTCGGGTCGCCGCCGGACCCATTGATGTGCGCCAGGATCACCCTGGCAACGTCACCGTGCAGGCGGGCCCGATCAGCTTTCAACAGGGTGTGATAGGCCGCCTCTTGTGACAGGACGTGGTGAAAAGCGTACTCCCGGCCATCGCTGCCGGCAGATCGGCGCAGCAGTCCGCCGCGTTCAAGGGCGCGCAAGGCATCGCTGTGGGTCATGCGGGTGAACAGAACCTATTCCGAAGGCGATATCCCCTCGCGCAGCCGAGATGTTATCGCCTCTGGAACTGGTTCCGTTGGGCGTTCCTATTGCATCGGCGTGCCCATCAGCCGCCGATGCTCCTGCATCATGCAACGATCCATCACGACGGCAAGACCCGCCGCCCTGGCCTTGGCGGCGGCCGCCTCATCGATGATTCCTTCCTGCATCCACACGACGGCGGCCCCAATCTTGATCGCGTCTTCCACGATTTTCATGGC
>JAGOCU010000249.1:0-2607 GCA_017998555.1 Thermoflexales bacterium | reverse complement strand
TCGGACGACGGCCGAAATACCTGCACCGCGTCAACTTTGATCGGGACCGAGGCCAGATCGGGATAGGCTTTGGACCCCAGGATCCGGTCCGCCCGGGGATTGACCGGCACCATCGTATAACGGGCGCGCTTTAGGTAGGTCGCGACCCCGAAGCTGTCCTTCGTCTCGTCGGCTGACAATCCGACCGAGGCGATGACGCGAATGCGCTTGAGGATGTCCTTGATCTCATCGTCAGTCATTTTGCCTCCAATACCTTGGGTGACGCATCGATGGTTGCCGGACGGAGCGGGAGCCGCACGATAAAGCGGGTGTCGCCCGGACGCGACCGCACCGAGATGTCGCCGCCGTGTTTCTGGATGATGTTGGCGCTGACGTGCAAGCCGAGGCCAGTGCCCTCGCCCGGCGCCTTGGTGGTGAAGAACACATCGAAGATGCGCGGCAGAATGGACTCGGGAATGCCCGGACCGTTGTCGGCGATCTCCACGACGAGCCGGTCGCCCTCGACCCGCGCCGCCAGACGCAGCTCGCCGCGACCCCGCATCGCGTCGATGGCGTTGTCAATCAGATTGGTCCAGACCTGATTCAGCTCTCCTGGAAAGGCGTCAATCCTGGGCAGATCCGGGGCAAAGCCGCGGATCACCGTGATCCCCTGCTTCAGCTTGTGCTTCAGGATGACCAGGGTGCTCTCCAGGCCTTCCCGCACATCGGTCTCCTTCATCGCCGCCTGGTCGAGATGCGAGTAGACCTTGACCGCCTTGACGATCTCCGAGATGCGCTCGGTGCTGTCGACGACTTCGTCGAGCAAACCGTGCACGAGATACCCGATCGCCAGCCAACGCACAATGACCGGGATCTGTTCGGCGGTGAAGGCCGCCGTCCAGGCCGCCAGACTGGGGTGATCCCAACCGTGAGAGACGAGTGGCGACGCGTATTCCCAGGCATCCTCGAGCCCCAGGGTGCCGAGCCACGACTCAACCGCGTATTCGCGGTCGCTGCGGTCAAGGGCGTTGCCGTTCGCGGGTTCGGGCGCATGCGGCCTGGCAAGGTCCTCGCGCAAGCGCGACAACACCATCGTGCTGAGTTCCGGCGACAGCCCGAGGTCGTCCAGCGCGCCGCGGGCGGACAGCCACGAAGTGATCGTCTGCCCAAGCAGACCGGCGCTGCGTCTTGCGGCCGCGGCGGGATTATTGAGCTCATGGGCGAGCCCCGCCGCAAGGGTGCCCAACGAAGCGAGTTTCTCCTGTTGGCGGACCATCGACTCGGTGTTGCGCAGCCGCTTCATGATCGTCTGGAGGATGACCATCGCGGTTCCGGCGTTGTCGCAAAGCAGGGCTTCGAACAACTCGCGGCTGATCTTGAGCACCCGTCCCTCATCGCGCGCGCGGACCGTGGCTGAGCGCGGCTCATTGCCGATCAGCGACAGCTCGCCCAGCATTTCGCCGCGCCCGCGCACGGCCAGGTGCACATCCTGGCCGACGGCGCGCTTCACGATGTCGACCGCGCCCTCCACGATGACATACAACGCGTCGGGTGGGCTGCCCTCTTCGATCAAAACGCGCCCGCGCTCCATTCGCTCCAGCGTGGCCCGTTCGAGCAGCCAGTTCAAGCGCGCATCGGTCAGGCCGGCGAACAAGGGCAATTGGCGCAGAAAAGCGGCATCCATCGTCAGATTGTCGACAAGTACTGCCAAAACATCGACACGGCCGCATCGCCGTCACCCACCGCCGCTGCAACACCGTGCCGGGTGCCATTCCGCACATCGCCGGCCGCAAAGATGCCTGGAACGCTGGTTTCGAGCGGCAGGGGGTCGCGGTCGAGCGACCAGCCGGCCGGTCGCTTGCCGTTTTCGAGCAGGGTCAGCCCCGTCATGATGCTGCCATCCTCGGTCCGGCGCAGCAATTCGGCGGCGAAATCCGTCTGGGCCTTCTGGCCGATGAAAACGAAAAGCGCCGCGGCAGGCAGCTTTTCCCTTTGACCCGTCTGGGTGTGCTCGACGGTCACCTCCGCAATGACATCGTCGCCATGGATTTCGCGCAGCACACAGCGGTCCATCAGGCGGATGCGCTCATGCGTGCGGATTGCGCTGTCGAGGTAGCTTGACCAGTCGGGCTCGCTCCGGATCAGCACGGTCACCGAGCGCGCATAGCGGGCGAGGAACAACATGCCCTGCGCCGCCGAATTGGCGGCGCCCAGCACGATCACATCCTTGTCCTTGTAGTACATCGCCTCGGTGTGCGCGGCCCCGTAGTAGACGCCTGCGCCGTTCCATTTTTCAATCCCCGGCAGATCCAGCGTGCGGAACCACTTGCCGGTCGCGATCAGGATGATCTTGCAGCCGATCTCGCTTCCGTCATCCAACGTGATGATCCGGGTATTGCCATCCGCGCGCAGACCGGTCACGCTCCGGGTCGTGAGCACTTCGGTGCCAAACCGGCGGGCCTGGGTGACGGCCCGCCGGGTGAGGTCGCCGCCCGATATTCCGGCCGGAAAGCCCAGATAGTTCTCGATCCTGGGGCTGTTGCCGGCCTGTCCGCCCGGCGCCTGGCGCTCCACCAACAGGACCTTCAGGCCATCCGCGCTGGCATAGACCGCGGCCGAAAGGCCGGC
>JAGOCU010000248.1 GCA_017998555.1 Thermoflexales bacterium | reverse complement strand
CCCCATGCGAGTCGTGGCCGCAGAGGTTGCCCTCGACCAGCGACTCAGCCACATCGTTGGCGAATTCAGGCGGCGTGCCCACCGCGCCGATGACGGCGCGCGAGATGGCCAGCAAACGATCCGATGAAATGGTGATCATGCGCGTTAGCCTTTGACCGAGCCCGCCGTCAGCCCCTGCACAACGAAGCGTTGCACCAACATGTAGAGGATGAGCACGGGCGCGGTCGCGAGGATCGCAGCGGCCATGAGCTGACCCCATAGCAGAATGTCAGCGATCTGAAAACTGTATAGACCGACTGGAATGGTCTTGAGCTCACTGCGGGTCGCCATAACAGCCGCATAGAGGAATTCGTTCCACGAGTTGGTGAAGCTGAAGATGAATGCGGTGACCAGCCCGGGCGCCGAGAGCGGCAAGATGATGCGGCCCAACACGCCGAGGCGCGAGCAGCCATCGATTCGAGCAGCGTCCTCCAATTCCATTGGGATGGTGCGAAAGTAGCCCAGGAGCATCCAGGTGCAGAAGGGCACATTGAAAGTCTGGTAGGTCAAGATCAGCGCCCACAGCGAATTGAGCAACCCGAGGTTGGCGATGATGAGATACAGCGGGATGAAGAGCAGCGAGCTCGGCACGAGATACATGAACAGAACCGAACGGGCGAGGGCATTGCTGCCGAAGAATCGCAGGCGGGCCAGGCTGTAGGCGGCCAGCGTCCCAATCACGAGGGCGATCGCGGAGCTGGCGACACCGACAAAGACGCTGTTGGTCACCCAGGTCGTCATATTCGTGCTGCCCAGCACGATCCCGTAGTTATCGAGGATCAGATTGACCGGGGTCAGCATGCCTTCTTTGTTGTAGACATCCTTCTGGGTGCGAAGCGAGGTCAGCACCATGTAGTAGAAGGGAAATGACACGACCAGCACGTAGACGGCCAGCAACCCATACAAGCGGATGCGATTAGGGAGGGCGCGCAGACGCTTCAACATCATTCGTTCTCGCTCCGCATGATGAGTGGCGAGAGCGCCATGATCATGACAATGAGTACCGGGGCCAATAGAAACGAGATTGCGGTGGCATAGCCAATCCGGCTGCCCTCGAAGCCGACTTTGTAGGCGTAGGTCGCAAACAGGTGAGTAGCAAATGCAGGGCCGCCGCCCGTCATCAGGAACACGATCTGAAAGTCGTTGAAGGTCCAGATCGTGGAGAGCATGGCAGTCACCGCGAGTGTGGTCCGGATGCCGGGCAGGGTGACATTGAGGAACTTTTGCCAGGGGGTTGCGCCGTCGACATCGGCGGCTTCGTAGAGATCGGCCGGGATGGCCTGCATGGCCGCCAGAAGGGCCACGCCAAAAAACGGGAAGCCGCGCCAGATGTTGGTGGCGACGACTGCCCCCAGCGCGGTTGCTGATTCAGCCAACCATGCGATCGGCACATCGATCAGCTTCAAGTTGAGCAGCACGTAATTGATGACACCGGCCGTGCCGTCATACATCCAGCGCCAGGTGAGCGCGGTGACGAAGGTCGGAGCCACCCAGGGGAAGAGCAGCCAACCCCGGAACATGCCCCGAAAGCGGATGCGCTGGTTCAGAATCAGCGCCATGACCATCCCGAAGAGGATCTTGCCTGTTACCGAAGCGAAGGTGAAGAGCAGGCTGTTCGTGACGACCGTGCGGAAGCGCCGGTCATCGGTCAGCAGTTCAATGTAGTTGCCCAGCCCGATGAATGGTCCCTGCACCCCCAGCATGCGATCCTGCAGGCTGATGCCAAAAGCGTTCACGATGGGGTACATCAACAGGCCGAACGCGACCAACATCAGCGGGATAAGCAGGGCATAGCCCAGCGGCGCATCGCGGCCAATGCGCTTTGCCAGTGACATCTGCGGTACTCGAGTGGAGGGCGCGGCCATGAGGTGGGTGGCAGGCGCGCCGGATTGCCGAAGGCAATCCGGCGCGCCCGCCAGGCTGGATCAGGGGTTGAACTGCTTGTAGATCTTGGTCATCTTGGCCTCGGTCTCCTTGATGGCGTCATCGATCGACACCTTCTCGACCAGGACTTTGGTGACCATCTCGGCCATGCTGTGCGTGCGCCAGGACTCCAGCGCCCACAACGTCGTCGGGCCGGGATGGCCGACCGCAACGACATCCGGGAGCTGGCTGATCAGGGTCTTGTTGAACGGGTCGTCCCACATCGGCAGTTTCTGCAGGTCCTTGTAGAAGGGCATGTAGTTCGTGCCGGCCGCTTCCACGATGCGCTTCTGGCTTCCGACCGACACCAGATCACTGAGCAGGTCTTTGGCGAGTTCCAGGTTCTTGCCGCCCTTGGGAATCATCATGCCGTAGACGTACTGAACCATGACGCGCCCCTTCGGGCCTTCAGGCATCGGCACAATGTAGGTGCGCTTAAGCAGATCCGGGTCGTCTTTGCGCATGGCGGCAATGATCGAACCCGTGTTCTGGACGATGGCGGCGCTGCCTGTGAGATAGGCCTTGTTGTTGCCCGCATCGTCCCAGGTCACCGCATCCTTGGGGATGTAGCCCTTGTCATAGGCGTCTTTGAGCATCTTGAGCACAGTCCGCGTGCCGTCGTTATTGAGATTGGGGGTCTTGCCGTCCTCCGCGTAAGGCGAAGCGCCATACGAGGCCAGGAAGCTGAGCGTGGCGATTTCCGAGTCGTATGACGGGGTGCCGAACTGGACGCCCCAGGCCCAGGTCTTGCCCGGGTTGTTGATCTTCTCCGACACGGTCATGATGTCCGCCCAGGTCTTCGGCGGCTGGAGGCCGGCAGCATCGAAGATGTCCTTGCGCACGTAGAAGACTTCTGTCGCGCCGTAGGTCGGGACGGCCCACTGCTTGCCGCCGATGGTGACGGCTTTGACAGGTTTCTCAAGCAACCCACCACCCTGCGCGTTCATCTTGGCGATGATGTCGCTGACATCCTCGAGCAAACCGAGGCTGTGGAGCTTGGGCATCCAGTCGGACGAGGCCCAGACCATCACGTCAGGGAGGGTCTTGGTCTCGATCGCGGCGTTGAACTGGGGAGCGAGTACCGTAGAGAGGTCTTGGACCACTGTCAAATCGACGTTCTTGGCTGCCGCCCACTTGGTGACAATGTCCTTCTGGGCGGCATCGGCCTCGGGGGTGAAGCTCTTGGCAAGCCAGATCGTCAGCTTGGGTTTCGCTGCGGCTGGCGCGGCCGTGGCTACAGGCGCGGCCGTGGCTACGGGCGCGGCTGGTTTGGCCGCCTCGGTGGGCTTGGGCGCGGCAGGCACTGCGGTAGCAGCCGCGGGCGGCGCGGCGGCCGGGGCTCCGCAAGCCGCCAGAACGGCGGCCGCGACGAGTCCGATGGAAAGTATGCGAAATCGACCTGACATGGGTTCCTCCTATTGGCTATTTCGGACGAAATATTGTCGACAGTTTACTGACAAACCGAAATTGCGCAACAGGGGGGTGTCCGCGTGCGACACAGGCCCGCACGAAATCGACCCCGGGCGCGATAACCCAGCGGAACCGGGGGTATCGCGCCTGGAACCCGATGCCGGCCGGTGACTTCAGGCGAAATCTTCGGCGTAGGAGAACAGCGCCGGTGTGCCGCCGGTGTGGAGGAAGAGCACGGTCTGGTCGGGCAAGAAGCGGCCCGCCCGGATGTGGGCGATCATGGCCGCGGCCGCTTTGGCGGTGTAGACCGGGTCAATCAGAATCCCCTCGGTTTCCGCAAACAGGCGGACCGCTTCCAGACTGGCGGGCGTGTTGATGCCGTAGCCCGGGCCAACAAAGGCGTCCTCCACGGTGAATTCGGCCGGCTCCGCGGTGACATCGATTCCCAGAATGCGCGCGCCTTCGCCGGCAATCGCGGCCGCCTCCGCGCGCACGTGGCCGGCGGGGCGGCTGGGGCTGACCCCGACCAACGCGAGGTCGAGGTTGAACAGGCGCTTGCCCAGGAACATCCCGGCATGGGTGCCGGCCGAGCCCGACGAGAAGTACATCGCCGCCGGCGCGAGCGCCTGCGCCCGCAACTGCGCCCCAAGCTCGCCCATCATGGCGGCATAGCCCATGGCGCCAACGCCAGTTGAACCGCCGACCGGGATGACATACGGCGTGTTGCCTTTGGCCCGCTCCTCGCTGGCAACCCGGGCGAGTGTTTCGGCCTGCGCGGCGGCGCTGCAGCGCACGACCTCGGCCTTGAGCAGCGCATCCAGCAGGATATTGCCCTGGAATTCCTCATGGTGGGAAGGGGTCAGGACCAGCACGCAGCGCAGCCCGACTTTGCAGGCGGCAGCGGCGGTCTGGCGGCAATGGTTGCTCTGCGCCGCGCCGGTCGTTATGAGGACGTTGGC
>JAGOCU010000247.1 GCA_017998555.1 Thermoflexales bacterium | reverse complement strand
GCCAGCCCGCCGCCCACCACCGCCACGATCACGTAGCCCAGGTTGCTGATGAACGACATGATCGGCATCATCAGGCCCGAGAAGGTCTGGGCCTTCCAGTTGGCGTCGTAGAGGCGATGATTTGCGCCTTCGAACTGCCGCTTGCTCTTTGCCTCGCCGTTGAAGGCCTGGATGACGATGTGCCCGCCATACATCTCCTCAACCTGGCCGTTGACGTTGCCCAGAAAATCCTGCTGCTGTTTGAAATACTTCTGCGACTGGCGGATGATGAGCATGCCGGCCAGCATGAACAGCGGAACCGTGATCAGGGTCACCAGCGTCATCACCAGGTTGATCGACAGCATCATGACCAAGACCCCGACGACGCTCACCGCCGAGACCACGATCTGGGTCAGGCTCTGGCTGAGAGACTGGTTGACGGTGTCAGCGTCGTTGGTGATGCGCGAGAGCAGTTCGCCGTGGGTGGTGCCGTCGAAGTATTTGAGCGGCAGGCGGTTGATCTTCTCCGAGATCTCCCGGCGAAACCGGTAGGTGATGTTGGTGGCGATTCCGGTCATCACCCAGCTCTGGATGTAGCCGAAGAGCGCCGAAAGCGCATACAGGCTCAGGGTGAGGACGACCAACTGCCCGATCCGCTCGAAGTCGATCGCGCCGCGCCCGCTCATCTGGGCCAGCGCGCCTTCGAAGAGGATGGTCGTGGCCTGGCCCAGAAGCCTTGGCCCCACGATGTTGGCGGCGGTCGAGCCGACCGCGAACACCAGGACAAACACCAGGGCGAGTTTGTATTTCGAGAGATATCCGAACAGGCGGGTCAGAGAGCCCTTCAAATCGCGGGCCCTGGCCTTCTCCATCCCGCCGCGCCGCATCCCGGACATGCCGCCGCCCATCATGATGACACCTCCATGCTGAGCTGCGACTGCGCGATTTCGCGGTAGATCGCGTTGCTCTTCATCAATTCGGCGTGGGTGCCCTTGCCGGCGATCCGACCCTCGTCCATCACGAGGATCTGTTCGGCGTGCCGGATGGTCGAGATGCGCTGCGAGACGATCAACTGCGTGCTCCCGCGGGTGGCCTGCCCGAGCGCCTGGCGCAGGGCGGCATCGGTCTTCACGTCCAGGGCCGAGAAACTGTCGTCGAAGATATAGATCGCCGGCTTCTTGACCAGCGCGCGGGCAATCGACAAGCGCTGTTTCTGCCCGCCCGACAGGTTCGTCCCGCCCTGCGAAATCGCCAGCCCCGTCCCTTCGGGCTTCTCCAGGACGAACTCCCCGGCCTGGGCGATCTCAATCGCCGAGCGGATGGCTGTTTCGGCGGCGTCATCATCCGCAAAACGCAGGTTGCTATCGACTGTGCCGGAGAACAGCGCGCTCTTCTGCGGCGTAAAGCCGATCCGGGCGCGCAGATCGTGTTGGGTGACCCGCCGGATATCGGCGCCGTCAATCAGGATCGCGCCGCCGGTCACGTCGTAGAGGCGCAGGATCAGATTCACCAGCGTCGACTTGCCGGCGCCCGTCGGCCCGATCAGGGCGGTGGTCTGGCCGGGCAGGGCGGTGAAGTTGATCTCGTTCAGGGCATCCTCCTCCGCGCCGGGATAGCGGAAGGACACGTTCTGGAAAGAAATCGTCCCGATGAAGGGTTCGGCAAAATGCTCGGCTGGATGCGGGTCGTGGACGGCCGGTTCAGCCTCCAACACGTCGGCGATGCGCTCCGCCGAGACCGAGGCGCGCGGCAGCACCACGACGATCATCGACAGCATCAGGAAGGACATCAGGATCTGGGCCGCGTACTGGACCGCCGCCATGATGTCGCCGACCTGTATCGTTGTTGCCGCGACCTGGCGCGCGCCGACCCATACGATCAGCACGCCCAACGCATTCATCGTCAGCATCATGATCGGCATGAGGGAGGCCATCACCCGGTTGACGAACAGGTTGACCCTGGCCAGATCCAGGTTGACGAGATCGAAGCGACGTTCCTCGTGACCCTGCCGATTGAAGGCCCGGATGACCAGCATACCGACGAGCGATTCGCGGGATACGAGGTTGAGCCGGTCAATCAGCATCTGAATCGCCCGGAAGCGCGGCATCGCCAGCAGGATGACGATGACGACGACGACGATGGTGAACAGCACCGCGCCGACGATCAACAGCAGCATGGACACATCCCGGTTCAGCATGCGCAGGATGCCGCCGATCCCCATCAGCACCGCGTAGAAGACGATGCGGATCAACATCATCGCCACCATCTGCACCTGGGTGATGTCATTTGTCGAGCGGGTGATCAGCGAGGCCGTCGAGAAGCGGTCGAACTCGGCATTTGAGAAGCTGGAGACCTTGTCAAAGATGTCGCGGCGCAGGTCACGGGCCATGCCCGCCGCCACCCGGGATGAGATCAGGACGACGGCGATCGTGCAGGCCCCCGAGAACAGGGTCAGCAGCAACATGCTCCCGCCGGTCTGCAGAATGAAAGCGGAGCCCGCGCCTTGCTGGATACCGATATTGACCATCTGCGAGAGCAGGTCGGGCAAGGCCAGGTCGAAGTTGACCTGGGCAAACAGCAGCAGGATCGCCAGAAGGATCCAGCCCAGATACGGTCGTGTGTAGCGGATCAAACGAATCATGTTCGGGACTCCTGTCAAGAACGCCTAACCGGACTTGTTTTCGAGGCGATATCCCCCGGCGGAGCCGGGGGATATCGCCTCGAAACTCAAGTTCGGTTGGTGTTCTAGGCCTGCTCCAGAATCCGCACGACGCCATTCGAGCCATCCACTTCGACGAGCTGACCATCGGTTAGTCGGCGAGTCGCGTCATCGACGCCGGAGACGCACGGGATGCCGTATTCTCGCGCGACGACCGCCCCGTGTTGCAGCGCGCCGCCGATCTCGAGGACGATGCCCCGGGCATCGATGAAGAGCGGCGTCCAGCCCGGGTCGGTGGCCCGGGCGACCAGGATTTCGCCGGGGAGCAGTGTTTTGTCGGTGGCGTGCCGGAAGATCTTGACCCGGCCCTGCACGACGCCCGGGGAGATCGGCACGCCGATCAGTTCGCCCGGGGCACTGGCCTTGCGGGGTGGGAAGAAGATCCGCCCGCGCGAATCGATGATCCGCACGACCTGCTTGTTCTTTCGAATCTTGTGGGTCAACGCCGTCCGTTCACGGGCCAGCGCGCGCAGGTCAAGCGCAGGATCGGCCGTCGCCCGGTCAATGTCGGCGATGCTGAGGTCGAAGATCTGCTCGGGCGTGTCCAGCCGACCCGCCGCGACGAACGCGCGGGCAATCGCAAGAGCCCGGCCGCGAAACAGGTCGATGACGGTGATGACGTAGTGCTTGGGCGTCTCGCGATAGCCACCCAGCAGCGTCCATGTTTTGTAATACCCCTTCAGCGCGCGGGCCCTTCGCTCGCCCCGCTTCCGCGCCATCTCCAGCAGGGCTTGATAGGCGGCCTCGCGCCGGGCGCGGGCCGCCTCGAAAAATGGCTGCGCGGAATCGCGGCCCTGCACGGACCGGGCCATGTTCTTGAGCTGCTCGAACAGGAGCGCTGGCTGTTCACGGGGCCGCGGCGTGGCGGCATCTATTTCCGTTGGGCAGCGCATCCCGAATTCGCGCATGTACTTCGCCCAGGCCGCGCTGAATTCGGGCGATAGCCGGCCCGCATTCAGATCAGCGACAAATTCGTCCGCGTTTGCATAGCGGCCAAATTCGGCCGACGTCGCCAAAGCGTACAGCGCTTCGCCCATCTCGGCGGTCTTGTTGCCCGGCAAGGCAATCCCCAGGTTGATCAGGTGATCCTGCGCCTGGGCGGCATCCTGCTTGAACAGTCCCCGGATGCGCCGCTCGGCAAATTGCCCGGCCAGCACCATCGGGATGCCATGCTCGCCATAGAAGAAGCGCAGCAGTTCGGTCAGCTTGAGCGCCTGCGCGCGCAACGAATGGCCGTCGCCCGAATACGCCTCCAGACGGCGTATCTCGTCGGGCAGGGCGGCCTTGTATTTGGCGAGGATGCGCTCGGGCCGGAGATAGGCGCCCAGGGCAGGGGCGAGCATCGCCGGCATGCTGAACATCAGCCTGCCCCGCAGCGCCTTCAATTTCGGGGGAAGTTGACCGCCCAGATACTGCTTCATGTCGATGTTGTCCAGGATTTCCAGCACACGCGGGTCGCCAAAGCTGCCGGGCGCAAGGCTGGCATTGCGCATGCCCAGCATCGTCGCATGGGAGAGGTTCATGAAGTAGCCGCCGCCGGCGGTGAAGGTCACGCCGTCGATGCCGATCGCGCCCTCGGCGATGGGCCCGCCCACCTTGTCCAGCACGTAGCCCAGGAAATCGGTCCCCAGCACCGACAAAGGGTCCTGCA
>JAGOCU010000246.1 GCA_017998555.1 Thermoflexales bacterium | reverse complement strand
CGCGTCTGCTGCCCAACTCGATGACGCCTTTGATCGTGCAGGGCACGCTAGGCATCGCCACCACGATTCTCGAGGCGGCCGGGTTGTCCTTCCTCGGTCTGGGCGCCCAGCCGCCCCTGCCCGAATGGGGGCTGATGCTGGGCGAGGAGCGCAACAGCGTCTTTAACGCCCCCCACCTGCTGGTGTTCCCCGGTCTGGCCATCATGCTGATGGTCTTGAGCTTCAACCTGCTGGGCGACGCGCTGCGGGACGCGCTGGATCCGAGACGGACGAACTAGGCGGCACGCTTTTTGACGCATGCATCGTTGCCCTCTCCCAGCGGGAGAGGGCGGAGCGCCGAGCGCCCCAGGCGCGAGGCGCTCGGGTGCGGGGCGCCAAACGGCCAACGCTTTAGCCCCTCACCCCAAGCCCTCTCCCGCTGGGAGAGGGCTTTCTTGCGCGGACCAACTTGGTGGCCCCCCACAAGGCTACAATCGCATCTCTCATCATGGAACCCATAAGCCTGCTGCACTTCGCCGATCTGCATATCGGTATGGAGAACTTCGGCCAGATAGACCCGGCCACGGGCGTCAACACGCGCGTCCTGGATTTCATCGCCCGGTTGAAGGACATTGCGGCCCAGGCGCTCGAGCGCGATGCGGACGTGGTGATCTTCGCCGGCGACGCCTTCAAGACCCGCGACCCCAATCCAACCTATCAGCGCGAGTTCGCCCGGCACATCAAACGGATGGCCGACGCCGATATCACCGTCGTGTTGCTCGTCGGCAACCATGATGTGCCCCTAGTCGATAAGCGCGCCAGCAGCGTGGATATCTTCCGCACGTTGGACGTTCCGAGTGTCATCGTCGGCAGCGGCGAAAACCTGCACCGGGTCGAGACCCGCCGCGGACCGCTGCAGATCGGCACCCTGCCCTGGCCCCAGCGCACGCGGCTGGCCCAGGACGAGTCGCTGCGCGGGCTCACCGTCGATCAGCTCGATCGCGAGGTTGAGAAACTCGTCGAAAGTCGCCTGGCCGGGCTGGCAGCCGAGGTCGACCCCGCCATTCCGGCGGTGTTGACCGGGCACTTCACAGTGGCCGGCAGCGTATATGGCTCGGAACGCAACGTGATGATCGGGCGCGACGCGATCGTCAGCCTGGCGGCCCTGACCGATCCCGCCTGGGACTACGTCGCCCTCGGCCACATCCACAAACATCAATCGCTGAACGGCGTGGGATATCCGGCGGTTGTGTATTCGGGCAGCCTCGAGCGGATCGATTTCGGCGAGGAGCGCGATCCCAAAGGCTTCTGCTGGGTGGAGGTCACCCGTGGCCAAACGCGCTGGCAATTCGTGCCGCTGCCGGTCCGGCGTTTTGTGACCATCAACGCGGACGCCACCGAAGACGGCGATACGCCGACCGAGGCGGTGTTGCGCGCGATCGCGCGCGAGGAGATCGAAGACGCGGTCGTGCGGGTGCGAGTCAAGCTGCTCCAACGCCAGGAGCTCTTCTTCAAAGTCCGCGAGGTCGAAGCCGCCCTGTCCGCCGCCCGTCATGTGGTCGGCATCGGCCGGGAGGTTGAGCGCGACCAGCGCCAGCGCCTCGGCATCGACAATCCTGAGACGCTCACGCCGCCTGAACTCCTCAACGCCTATCTGCGCAGCAAGGTCGCCGACCCGGAGCGCCGGTCCGAACTGATGCGCGTGGCCGCCGATTTCATCCAACCCAATCAACATGCCTGATCTACGTGAATTGCTTCGCGCCCGGCCGCTCCTGGCCGATGGCGCGATGGGGACCCTGCTCAACGCCCGCGGGATCAGTTTCGAGGACAGCTTCGAGCACCTGAACCTGACCCGGCCCGAACTCATTGCCGATATCCATCGCGACTACGGCGGCGCCGGGGCCGACATCCTGGAAACCAATACGTTTGGAGCAAATCGCTTCAGGCTGGCCGAGCATGGCCTGGAAAACCAGGTGGCCGAAATCAACGCGCGGGGCGCCGAAATCGCCCAGTCCGCGGCCCGCGACATCGGGCGTGAGATCCTGATCGCCGGCTCGATTGGCCCGCTCGGGGCGCAGCTCGCGCCGCTTGGCGCGGTGCGACCCGAAGACGCCTACGATGCGTTCTTTGAACAGATCAGCGCCCTGGTCGATACCGGGGTCGACCTGCTCATCCTGGAGACCTTCTCGGCCTTCCCGGAGATCGCGCAAGCCGTGCGGGCGGCTCGCGCGATCAGCCCCGCCCTTCCGATCGTGGCCGAGATGACCTTCAACCGCGACCACCGCACGTTGTATGGCCTCGCGCCCGAGGATGCGGCCCAAAAACTCGCCGGCCTCGGGGTCGATGTCATTGGGGCCAACTGCTCGACCGGGCCAGCCGGGTTGATGACCGTGATGGAACGCATGCGTTCCGGCCTGGGCGACGCAACCGGAACACAGTTCTCGGTCATGCCCAACGCGGGCTTTCCAGAAACGCGCGGCAGCCGGCTGGCCTATCCCGCGACCCCGGCGTACTTTGGCGAGTTTGCGCGCCGGTTTGTGGGCGCAGGTGTGCGCCTGATCGGCGGGTGCTGCGGCACAACGCCCGAGCACACGCGGGCCATGCGGGTCGCGCTGGATGCGCTCGGCGGCAGCGCGCCCGCCACGGCAAAGGTTTCCATTCCGGTCTCGCGCGAGGTAGCCGCCCGTCACGAAGCCTCGAAGGCCGAGGGTCGCCTGGCCGACGCGCTGGCGAAAAAGGAATTCGTCATCACCGTCGAGATCGAGCCGCCCAAGGGCCACGACACGCAGCCCACCGAGCAGGTTGCCCGCGATTTGAAGGCCGCCGGCGCGACGATGCTCGACATCGCCGAGGCGCCGATGGCCCGTCTGCGCATGGGCGCGCTGGCGCTCGCCCACCGGATTCAGGAGCGAGTCGGGGTCGAGACCGTTTTGCATTTTCCGGTCCGCGGGCGCAATCTGGTCCGGGTGCAGGCTGATCTGCTCGCCGCGCATACGCTGCATGTCCGGAGCGTATTTGTCACGATGGGCGATCCGACCCGCATTGGCGACTACCCGCAGGCCAATGACGCGCATGACATCGTGCCGACCGGCCTGATCCAGCTGATCAAAGACAGGTTCAACCAGGGCATGGATGCGGCAGGCTCGTCGATCGGCGAGCCCTGCGCGTTTCTGGTCGGTTGCGCGATGAACCTGACACCGTCGGACATGGAGAAAGAGGCCGTCCTGCTCCGCAAAAAAGTGGAGTGCGGGGCCGATTTCGCGCTGACCCAGCCGGTGTTTGACGCGGGCCTGGCCCGGCGCTTCCTGGCCTTCTACGAGGATCGGTTTGGAAAGCTGGCGCTACCGATCTTCGCCGGCGCTCTGTTGTTGGCCAGCGTGCGACACGCCGAGGTGATGAAGAACGAGGTGCCGGGGCTGTATCTGCCCGACAGCGTCGTCGAGCGGATGGCCGGCGTAGGGAGCAAGACGAGGACCGAAGGGGCGAAGATCGCGTCAGAGCTCGTGGAAGAGCTGCGCGACGTTGTTCAGGGGGTGTATATCATCCCGACGTTTGGCCGATATGATTTCGCGGCCCGGGTGATTGAGTCCGCGCGCGCGCGGTGAAAAGCAGTGGAGCGGCATTCCCCTGCTTCGCAGGGGAATGCCGCTCCACATCAAAAGCCGAAGCTACGGATTCGCGACTGAGAACGTGTCGCACTGGTTGATATCGCCCGTCGTGAACCCCTGCTTGTACCACTTCACGCGCTGAGCCGACGAGCCGTGGGTCCAGGTCTCCGGCGAAACCACGCCTTGCGAGCGGCGCTGCAGATAATCATCGCCAATCTGTGCCGCCGTATTGAGCGCGGTCGTCACATCCGCATTGTCGACCAGCCCGCGGCTGGCGGTGAAGCGGCCCCACACGCCGGCGTAGCAATCCGCCTGAAGCTCGAGCCTGACCGACAGAGCATTCCCCGTGGCTTCGTCTGAACGCCGCTGCAGATCCTGGACTTGGCCCATGATGCCCAGCGCGTTCTGAATGTGGTGGCCCACTTCATGGGCGATGGCATAGGCGCGCGCGAAGTCGGCGTTGGGGCCCGCCGCGGCGCTGATGGCCTGGAAGAAAGCCATGTCAAGATAGACTTTCTCGTCCACCGGGCAATAGAACGGACCCGACGCGGTTTGAGCGGTGCCGCAGGCTGAGTTTGTGGTTCCGCTGAACAGGACCAGTTTCGGGGCGGGATAGGTCTTGTTGAGCTGCTTCTTGAAGATCGCCCCCCACACATCCTCCGTGTCACCGAGGACAGATCGGACAAAGGCACTATCCTGGTCGCTGACCGGGGCCGCGGCCTGGGAAGGCGCGGAAGCGCCGCTCGACATGGTGTTGAGCACGG
>JAGOCU010000245.1 GCA_017998555.1 Thermoflexales bacterium | reverse complement strand
GCCGGGACCGCTCTCAATGGCGCGCGGGCCGATGTAACCATCGCCCACGTGCTGAGTCTGCTGGGTCACGGATCGCTTGCGCTCGAGCACGCCCGGCGCAGCCTGGCCTATCTCGAAGCGCATCCAGCCGAAGACTGGGACCTTGCCTTTGCCCACGCCGAGATCGCCCACGCGGCGGCCGTGCTCGGCGATGGCGCGCTGCATGCCAACCATTTTGCGCTGGCCAAACAACTCGGCGCGGCGATCGCTGAGGACGAGGATCGCCAGGTCTTTGAGTCCGAGCTGGCGCGCATCCCCCAGCGCGTCACCCCCCGATGAACATGCCCTCGCGCGCATCCGCCCGCCTTGGATACTGGACCGCACTCGGCGCGGTCGCCACCTTCGCGATCTTCACCGTCTGCTTTGTGGCGATCCCGCTGAGCGGGCCGGTCTTCCGTTGGACGGATCTACCCGCCTATGTCACGTGGACGCAGACCCAACCCCAGGGTTTGGCCATTCTGGCCCGGCTGTGCATGCTGTTCTTCTGCCCGTTGCTGGTCGGGCTCTTTGCCGCCATCGTGGACTGCGCCGCGGAGACGACCCGGGTGTGGGCGCGCCTGGGGTTGTGCTTCGCGGCGATCTTCGCCGCCTTGACCGGGATGTCGTATTTCGTTCAGCTCACGGCGGTCCGCTTCAGCGTCGGGCGGGGCGAACTGGCCGGCCTCGAACAGGTCACCCAGGCGAACCCCTATTCGATGATCTCGGCGGTGAATATGGCGGGCTGGACGCTCTTCCTGCCCCTCGCCTCGCTGTGCGCGGCGGCCGTGTTTTCAGGCGGCCGTCTGGAGCGGCTCATCCGCTTCGCCTTCCTCTTCAACGGGGTGGTCTGCCTGGCCGGCGGCATCGGCTTCATGCTCGACCTGACCGTCGTCGTATTCTGGACGGTGAACTTCGGCATGGGCGGGGCGGTCCTGCTGGCCGCGATCAGCCTGTCGGTCTGGTTCCGCCGGCTCAGTTCAGGCCCAGCAGCCGAGCAACGTCCGGTCCCAACCCAATCGCGTTCAGGGTAATCGGAAGGAGCAACACACCCAGGGCATTCAGCCGCCGCCCGCCGACCAGCACCGGGATCAACCCGATCGGGGTCGCCACGGCCGCCACGAACAGGCCGGGCCCGCCGGTGAAGGCGCCTACCAGGGCGACGGCGACAACGCCCGCGGCCAGAGCCAGCGCCCGTGGATTCAGGCGCGGCGCCAGGCGGGCCGCGGCCCGGGTAAAGACGACCAGCAGCCAGAAAGCCAGCGCGCCGCCGAGGGCGAGCGCCGCCACGGCCAGGGCGTAGCTCCGCCAGCCGGTTGGCACAACGATCGTCGTCAACATCCAGGCCATCCCGCCGCGGGTGAGGGCCAGCCCGGGCACAAACAGCAGCAACAGGCTGCCCGCGTAATAGACGATCTTCGAGGCGCCCTGCGACACCAGAAACAGGCGCTCGTCGCGCTGCGCGGTCGCATGTCCGGCCAGCAACCCGCCGATCCCGCCGCTGATGACCGGCAGAAACCCGGCGAACAACCCGCCCGCCAGGCCCGTCAGCGCGCCACGCGCCCACAACGCGGGCGGGAGGTCCAGCCGCTCCGGCCAGCGCTGGGCGGGCAGCGCCCCGCCAAACAGACCTACCTGGACCAGACCCGGCAGGGCAAACAGACCCACAAACGCCGGGAGCAGATTCTGAAAGGCCATCTCAGCCGGGATCGGGCTGCGCGTCATCAAGACCAGGCCGAGTAGCCCGCTCAGGCCAAAGGTGAGCAAGCCCGCCCCAAGCCAGGCCCAGGCACGGGCGAGCCGGCGGCCGGGCGAGGCGCCGGGCACGGCATCCACCCGCGGCCACTCCCCCAGCAACAAAAAGGCAATGATGGCCATCAGCATCCAGCCGGTGTGGGCTTGCACGATGGCCCGCAACGGGCGCAGGATCTCATCCAGCGCCGGGGCAAGCGCAGCCAACGCGACGAGGGCGGCCAGACTCCCGGCCCCCATCAGCAAGACGGCCTCGGCCCCGCGCCCCTGCAGCATGTAGCGGGTGGCCGGCAGGATCGCGCCGGCGCTGGCGTCATCCGGGGCGAACAGAAAGACGGCCGGGATTGCGTTTGTCATCGCCCAGCCCACCACCATCCCAGCCATGCCCAGGGCCAGCGCCTCGCCGGAAAGCGGCAGCCGGCCCGCCGCCGCGGCAAGCACCAGGGCCCCGGCCACGTTGTAGACATGCAGGCCGGGGACAAGCCCAAGCGCGGCGCCAACAATGGCGCCCGCCAGGGCGAGGCCGATGAGCTCGACGCTGAAGTTCAATGCTCTTTTCAGCGTCGATATCCCCGGTGCCCGCGGGGGATATCGACGCTGAAATGGATTTGGCTAAAGGTGCTCGAAGCGTTCGACGTTCAGCACGAAAACCGTCGCGCCGCCAACCTCGACGTCGATGACCTGGGCATTGAGCGCGCCGGGAACCTCGCGCGGCACGCTGATGTAGGACGTGCGGCGCCGGCCAGTCTTCTTGAGCAGGGCCACGACATCGTCGATCTTGTCGTCTTCCACGCCCATCAGCAGGGTCGAGTTTTCACGGCGCAGCCAGCCGCCTTCGGTGGCGACCCGGGTGACCCGATGGCCCGCCTCGATCAGGGCCTGCATCACTTTGGCGGCATCATCGGCTTGCACAATCGCCAGGATCATCTTCATGAGGGGTCTCCTTTGCGCTGCGGCGCGCGCGGATAGCTTCCGAGCACACGCAGGGTGGTGGCGTACTCCGACAGATGGGCGAGCGCGCGGGCGCACGGCGCATCATGCTGGTCGCCAATGAAATCGAGATAGAACAGGTATTCCCAGGGCGAGCCCTGAAGCGGGCGCGACTCGATCTTGGTCAGGTCGAGGTCGCGCATCGCGAAACAAGCCATCGCCCGGAACAGGCTGCCGGGCACATTCCGGGTGGCAAAGACAATCGATGTCTTGTGGCTGGTGTCAACGCTGTCACGGGCGGCGCGCGCGCTTTCCGCCAAATTGCCCGGGCGCGCCAGCGCCACGAAGCGGGTGTAATTGCTCGGGTCATCCTCGATGGCCTCGCGCAGGATCGGAAGCCCATACAGCGTCGCCGCCCGCTTGCTGGCGACCGCCGCGGTGTCGCGCCGGCGCTCCTCGGACAGCATTTTGGCGCTCCCCGCCGTGTCATAGACCTCGACCCTGGCCGCCTGGGGCAACAGCGTCGTCAGCGACTTCTCGCACTGGGCCAGGGCCTGCCAGTGCGAGATCACCCGGGTGATCTCGCCCAGGGCCACGCCCGGCAGGGTGATCAGGTTGTGGCTCACCCGCACGATGGCCTCGCCAATCAGGGTCAGGTTGTGGCGCATCAACAGGTCGTAGTTGCGATGGACGCTCCCGGCCAGCGAGTTCTCGACCGGCACCATCCCAAAGTCGGAGCGCCCCGCTGCCACATCATCAAAGACGATGTCGAAGGACGCCCGCCCCACCGGCGTGATGTCCGGCCCGAAGCAATCGAACGCCGCCTGTTCTGAATAGGCGCCGGGCTCTCCCTGGTAAGCGACGCTGGGCATGTTGCGAGTTTAACCGAGATATCTGTTTGATGCGGTCCACCCCCGGCTGCGCCGGGGGTGGACCGCGTCAAACAGGCGGCGATACGGGATAATGTCATGACATTATGACGTTCACGCGGAGGATATCCCCATGAAGATGCGCGTCGCGGCGCTCCAATTCGGCGCCGGCACCGATGTCCCGAGCAACCTGGCCACCTGCCTGCGCATGATCGACGAGGCCGCCCGGCATCAGCCGGACCTCATGGTCCTGCCCGAGTTCAGCAATCACGCCTCGTGGTACGACAACAAACAGCATTGTTTTGATGTTTCGGTGGCGCTGGGCGGGCCATTTCTGAAGGCCATCGGCGACCGCGCGCGCCAACATCACTGCTACATCGTCGTGAATGTCACCCTGCAACGGGTCAGCCCGGAGATGGGCCAATACGCGACCGGCAGCAGCGTGCTCTTTGATCGCAACGGAGCCGTTTTGTCCGTATCCGACAAGCAGGTGCTGATGGGTCATGAGAATGATTTCCTCGAACGCGCCACGGCCGCTACATCCATCACCGCGATTGACCACGGGCGGGTCAGCCTGTATGCCTGCATGGATGGCGTCATCAATGAGACCCCGCGCGGGCTGGCCCTGAGCGGCGCGCAGGTGCTGTGCAATAGTTTGAACTCCTTTGCGTTGGATGAGGCCAATCTGCACATCCCGGTCCGGGCGGCCGAGAACAAGGTGTTTGTTGTCGCAGCCGAGAAGGTTGCCCCGCTCATTCCGGCGTTCCTGCTCGAGCCGGTGAGCCAGGCAACGCGCATCCCC
>JAGOCU010000244.1 GCA_017998555.1 Thermoflexales bacterium | reverse complement strand
TCGGTCCAGACATCGGCCACGCCAACCTTGCCTTCGGGCAGGGACAAGTTCACGTCATAGTACATCTCGAGCGCGGCAGAGATCACCACGGTCCCGGCCGGAAGGCTCGCCAGGTCGAACTTAAGCAGCCCATTCCGAGAATTGCTTCCCGAGCGCCCAATGGACACGACCGCGGCGCCGCCGTAATTGGTGGACGGAAGGGCTTGGTTGATGTAGGTATCGGCTTGGACGGGCAGGATGGCCGGCGAGCCCTGGGTGACATACTCGATGGTCAGGCGCGGGGTGTTCGGGAAGTTGATGTTTGAGTTGAATTCGGCGATGCCGAAGACGGTGCCACCCTGCTGGATCATCAGCCCGCGGTTCGCCAGCGTCCCGGCCTTCCACTGCTGGGCGATCGGGGTGATGTTCCAGCGTTTGAAGCCGGGGCCCGAGTTGGCGCTGGCAATGTAGGTCGAGGTGTAGGCCGGCGCATTTGACCACGTCACCGTCAGTTCATTCCACGCGCCCAGCAGGGCGTGGACCCGATGGCCCGTGGTGGTGAGCGGCGAATACAGCTCGAGCGTGGCCGTCACGATGACAGCGTTGGCCGGCAGCTCGGACAAGTCAAACTGGATGAGGGTGTGGTACTCGTCGGCCGGGGAAAGGCTGCGCCCGCTCTTCAAGAGCGTCGCGCTGCCAAAGTTGCTCCCCGGCGCGGTCTGGCGCACATAGCTGTCCTGGACTGCCGGGAGGATGACTTTCAGCGCAGCAGCCTCGGTCACGGCCGGCGCATCGAGGCTGCAGTCGTCGACGATCTCCGGCGAGGCGCTCAGCGCGGCCAGCGGCGCGACGGTCATGGCGGCCGGCTCGGCCCGCCCGGATCCGGTCGCCAGGAAGATCCCGAACAGAACGGCGGCGGTTGCCAATGAGATGACGAGACTGCGTTTCATGACATCCTCCAGATCGGCGCGAGCGGGCTCGCGCTCACGGGTTGCCTGTTTTGCGCGGCGGGCGGGCCTGCTCAGCGCCGGCCACACGCTGAGTGGGTTTCTCGGGCGGCGGGGCGCTCTCTTCCCCAGCCGGGGTGGTCTCCATCTGCTCCTGCAGGAACGCGGCCAGCCGGTCCGGGTCAGCGAAGCTGCGGGTCTGGCCCGATTGGCCCTCCACGAGCGTCGCCCGCCACGGCCCGGTGTCGGTGTCGCGCCACAGCCGGAGCAAATACGAGATGTAACGATTGGTGTTCTTCATCGCCCTTCCCGCCACGGCAGAACAGTCGTTGGGTCTAGAATAGAAGCGCATCGTTCAGACATCGTTCACGTTCACCCATGGGCGGCGCGTACTCTTCACCCCCCGGCTTGCGCATCGGCACCCTGGGCGGTCTATCGCTTACCCTGGATGGCCGTCCGGTCGACGATCTCGTATCGCGCCGGACCGAAGCCCTGCTGGTGTATCTCGCCTGCGCCCGCCGGCCGCAGTCGCGCGAAGCGCTGGCCGATCTGTTGTGGGATGAGCGGGCCCAGACCCAGGCGGCCGGCAATTTCCGGGTCATCGTCAACAGCCTGCGGCGGAGTCTGGGCGCCTTCGTCGAGGCCAACCGCTATTCCATCGGAATGAACCTCGCGAGCGCCTTCACGCTCGATGTGGCCGACTTCGAGGCCGCCGCTCAGGCCGCTCTGCGCGACGCCAGCAAGCCCGATCGCGCGCTGCTCTTCCAGGCCGCGGGCCTGTACCGGGGCGATTTCCTGGCGGGTCTGAGCCTGCCCGAAGGACGGCGTTTCGAAGAATGGGTGATGCTGGAGCGCGAGCGCCTGCGCCGCCTGCAGATCGAGGTGCTCGATGCGCTGGTCGATGCCGCCGGGCGCGACCGTCACCATCGGGCTGGCGTTGATCTCGCCACGCGTCTGTTGCAGATCGACCCGCTGCGCGAGAGCACCCACCGCAAATTGATGCGCTTCCATGCCCGCCTGGGGGAGCGATCCAGCGCCCTGGCGCAGTATCAGGCCTGTGCGCGCGTCTTGAAGGAAGAGCTGGATGTTCCTCCCGATTCCGAAACACGCGCATTGGCTGAGCGCATTCGGCTGGCGGATCAGCCGCGCAAGATCGCCCCGCCTCAGACACCTCTTGTGGGGCGGCAGGCCGAGTTGGCCTGGCTCGCCGAGCGCCTGGGCGATCCTGGCTGCAAGTTGCTGACCCTGGCCGGGATCGGGGGCTGCGGCAAGACGCGCCTCGCGATTGAGGCGGCCCGGTCCGTGGCGTCCGATTTTTTGAGTGGCGCGATCTTCGTGCCGCTGGCCGGGGCTGGCACGGCCGAGGATCTGGTCAACGCCCTCATCGCCGCCCTCGCCGTGCCCCACGTCGCCCGCGCCGAGCCGCGCGCCCAGCTCCACGCCTGGTTGCGCGACAAAGAGTTGCTCGTTGCGCTGGACAACGTGGAACAAGTGTCGGGCGCCGCGGCGGAGATCGCCGCGCTGCTGGAGGCGGCGCCCGAATTGAAGCTCATCGTCACCTCCCGGCAGCGGCTCGATCTGCGGTCTGAGTGGCTGCTCATGCTCGGCGGGCTCCCGGAGGCCGACGCCGAGACGTTGTTTGCCCAGTGCGCGGCGCGCGCGCATCCGGGCGTCCCCGTCACGCCCGGCAGCGCCGCGCGCATCTGCCGTCTGGTCGAGGGCAATCCGTTGGCGATCGAAATGGCGGCGGCCTGGGTGGGCGAGAACACCCTTCCGGGCATTGCTGATCAGATCGCCTCGAGTCTCGATGTCCTGTCCACGGAACGGCCCGATGCGCCGGAACGTCATCGCAGCCTGCGCGCGGTATTCGACCAGTCCTGGCGGCTGCTTGGAGCGCGCGAACGGGACGCCCTGGCCCGTCTGTCGGTCTTCAGTGGCGGCTTTGACATCGAGGCCGCACGGGTCGTGGCCGGCGCCGATCGACAGACCCTGGGCCAGCTCGCAGGCCATTCGCTGCTGAGGCGCGGAGAGTCGGATCGCTTCGAAATGCACGCGCTGGTCCGCCAATATGCCGCCGAGCGGCTGCCGCAGGCGGATCAGAGTGCCGCCGCGCACGCGGCCGCCGCGCACGCGGCCGCCGCGCACGCGGCCTACTACACCGGCTTGCTCCAGCGCCTGGATCCCGAACTGAAGGGTTTTGGCCAGATCGACGCGTTGCGCGCGATCGATACGGATATCGCCAACGTGCGGTCAGCCTGGGCGTGGGCGGCGGCGGCCGTCGGATTCGGGCGCCCGGCCGCCGAAGCCGCGCTTGCGGCGGGGATGGAGGGTCTGGCCACCTACTACTGGCTGCGCAGTTGGTTTCATGAAGGCGCAGGGGCCTTTGCCCGGGCCGTCGCCGCGCTCGAGGCCAGGCCGGATACGGGCCCGGACCAGCAACGCCTGCTGGGCGGGTTGCTCGCCCAGCAGGCGCACCTCAGCGAATTCACGACGCCCTCGTCCGACATACCCGCCGGGCTGTATGCGCGCAGCCTCGAAATCCTGCGCGGGGCCGGCGCCGAATCGGCAACCGCCCTGCCCCTGTTCGGCCTGGCCTATATCGCCCACATGCGCGGCCAGTTCGATGAGGCTTGCCGCGGCTATGAAGCGAGCCTGAATCTGTATCGGGCCGCCGGCAACCGCTGGGGGATGGCCGGCGCGCTCAGCAATCTATGCCTGACCCTGCGGCGCCAGGGCCGGTTTGAGGAAGCGGCCGCGCGCGGGCTGGAAAGCCTCGCCATCCGGCGCGAGATCGGTGACCGGCGCGGCATCGCGTCGTCCCAGAATAACCTGGCCCTGGTGCGCACGGCGACGGGCAACTACCCGGACGCGGCAGCCGCGCTGGAGGAGTCAATCGCCATCTGCCGCGATATCGGACACCCGATCGGCGTCGCCAACGCGCTGACGACGCTCGCCCATATCGCCCACGCATCCAACGATATCACCCAATCCATTCTGCATCAACGCGGTGCGCTGGATCTGTTTCGGCAGGTTGGCGATGGCTGGGGAGTGGCCATTGCCTGCAACAATCTTGGCCAGCTTGCCCTCGAGAGCGGCGACCTGGTCGAGGCGGAGGCGCGCATCCGCGAAAGCGAGACCTTGTACCGGCAGATGGGGATGCAGACCGGGCTGGCCAACGCGCTGAGCAACGCCGGACAGATCGCCTTCCTGCGCGGCAACACGCCGGGCGCCATCACGCGCTGGGCAGAAGCGCTGGCGATCGCCCGCGACAACGGCGACATCCCGATCGGGCTCGAGGTATTGACCCGGGTGGCGGGGTCCGGCATGGTCCCGCCCGAGCTGGCGCTGGCGCTGGTCACCTTCGCCCTGGGCCAACCTGCGCTGCTGGCCGAAACCCGCGGCGCCGCAAACGCGCTGGCGGCGCGGCTGGCCGCCAACGCGCCCGACGGGTCCATCGCC
>JAGOCU010000243.1:2993-4386 GCA_017998555.1 Thermoflexales bacterium | reverse complement strand
GCCCGTACCGAATCTTTGAGTCGTGAACTTGACCGGCTCTACGCGAAGGGCACCGATCTCACCCGCGAGACCAACGAGGCGTGGACGTCGATTGGACGCGTTGCCTCGATCGACGAAATGGAGCGCCGGGCACGCAAGGCCGGTTTTGGGCCCACCGACAAACTCGAATATCTGCAATCCGCCGAAGCAACACCGACTCCCGCCATTACCGCCACATTGACCCTCAAACAGCCATGACTTCCACAAATCCGCGCTACTATTCGAGCACGCTAGCGCAACCTGCTCTCTCCGGGCGCCGGGTGACCGTCGTCGGCATCATTATCGGGCTGATCCTCATGTTGGTCGCCGCCCGAGGCGCCAGCCTGCAGATTCTGGAAAATCAACAGGCGCTCAGGATTGGCATCTACCAGCAGACGAACAGTGATGTCTTGTTGGCGCCGCGCGGTTTGATCAGCGATCGGACCGGGACCGTGCTCGCGGTAAGCAATCTGGCCTGGGATGTTCGGATCAATCCCACCCGGGTCAACGGCACGCCCATCGTTACGGATACCGCCACCCTGGCGTCCGCCCTTTCCGGCGCCACGGGCCGGCCATACGCGACCGTCAAGCAGGAGATGGATACCATCATCGCGACCTGGACGCCGACAAAGACGAATGTGTCGACTTTGGTCGCGGCGGGTTTGTCGCCCTCTGAAACCTTCCGGCTCACGACGACGCTGACGGCCGTCAAGCGCTGCTGTTTGAACTTCGAGTCCACCTGGGAGCGCGACTATCCGCAGGGCACCCTGGCAGCGTCTGTTCTTGGCTATGTCAATCTTGTGCCGACGGGATTGAGCGGCGTTGAGGATTTTTACGACAACGTGCTCCGGGCCACACCCGGCAAGATCAAGGAGCGCGGCAACGATGTGATCGAGCTGCAACAGGCGCGTCAGGGAGCCGATCTCACCCTTACCATCGATGCCAACCTGCAGCGATTTGTTGAGCGCCGCCTGGCTCAGGCGCTGAAGGACTACGACGCGAGTGGCGGCACCATCATCGTCATGGAGACGCGAACCGGCGCGATTCTGTCCATGGCCTCGCTGCCGACCTATGACCCGAATGTGGCCTTGGGCGCAGCCGCGTCGCGGCAAGGTGAGCGCCGCTTGCGCAACCAGGCCGTCAGTGATCTCTACGACCCGGGCTCCACGATGAAAGCCGTGACCTGGGCCGCGGCGATCGACTCCGGCAAAGTCACCTCCCGCACGGTCTTCAACGACAGCGGCGTCTATCGCACGGATGGTATTCCGATCTACAACTCACAGAATGGCCGGTATGGCGCCGTGACCCTGCTGGAAGTGTTCCAGCATTCGATCAACACGGTCACCGCCCAGGTCGCCCGCGAGTACATGGGCCC
>JAGOCU010000243.1:0-2893 GCA_017998555.1 Thermoflexales bacterium | reverse complement strand
ATGTTCAACATCGCGCCTGATATCGTCAAATAGCCGCTCCCGTCAAGCGGAGTCGAAACCATGCTCACCGTGTTGAGAATTGTCCAGGGTGTTGGGGGCTTGCCGTCTCCCAGCCTCGATCGTGTGCCCGTGCGAGGGGCCGTGGTGGACTCGCGTTTGGCCGGGGCGGGCGATCTCTTTGTTGCCATTAAAGGCGAGCGCAGCGACGGGCATGTTTACGTTGCGGATGCCTTCTCGCGTGGCGCGGTGGCCGCCCTTGTCGAACAGGACCTGGAGATCCCGGGCGCGACGGTCGTTGACGCGCGCGCCGGCGCCTCAATCCGAGATGGGGGCGGGCCGCCCTTTCTCATCCGGGTCGACAACACCATCGATGCGCTGCAATCCGCCGGCGCCGCATGGCGCGCCCAGTTTTCTCCCCGGGTTGTGGGCGTCACCGGCAGCCTGGGAAAGTCGACCACCAAGGAGCTCATCGCTCAGGTTCTGAGCGCGCGCTTTCGGACGCTGAAAAACGAGGGAAACCAAAACAACGAGTTGGGCATTCCGATGACGCTGCTTCGCCTGCGCCCAGAGCACGCGTATGCGGTGATGGAGATCGGGATGTATGCGCGCGGCGAGATCGCGCGTTTCTCGTCCTGGGTGCGTCCTCACATTGGGGTGGTGACGATGGTCGCGCCCGTGCATCTTGAACGCCTGGGATCATTGGACAACATCGCACTGGCGAAAGCGGAGCTCGTCCAGGTGCTGCCCCCGGCCGATGAGGGCGGCATCGTGGTGCTGAATGACGATGACGCCCGCGTGCGCGCCATGGCGTCAATGACTCGTGCTCGGGTCGTCACGGCAGGGCTGACAAGCCGGGCGGATTTCTGGATTGAGGACATTGAGACCCGCGGTTTGGATGGGATCATGGTGCGCCTGCGCGAGAAAGGCCTGGCGGCATCGCACACCGCGCGGGTGCCCCTGCTCGGGGCGCACAGCGCGAACACGGCCTTGCGCGCCGCCGCGGTCGGCCGGGTGGCTGGCCTGGGGTGGGGGGAAATCGTCGATGCGCTGGGCCAGCCGGGCGGGGCGATTCGACTCCAGGTGATCGAGGGCCCGCACGGGTCGATCATCATCGATGACACATACAATGCCAGCCTTGAATCAACCCTGGCCGCCCTGAATGTCCTGCAGGAAGTTGGCGACCCTCCGCGGGTGGCCGTTCTGGCGGACATGCTCGAACTCGCCGACCTCGAGGAAGCGGCGCATCGGGAGGTGGGTTGTCGGGCGGCGCTGGTCGCCCAACTGATCGTATGCGTCGGTGAACGCGCGCGCTGGATCGCCGAAGAGGCACGCGCGTGCGGCGCGCCGGCCGAATCGGTGGCGCACGTTCTGACCAAGGCCGAGGCGATCCGGGTTGTGCGGGAGCGGGTGACCCGAAAGTCGACGATTCTCGTCAAGGGTTCGCGGGGAATGGAAATGGAGGAAGTTGTAGCCGGGCTGCAAAACTGAACCATGGGAACTTCACTGATGGCGGGCGTGATTGCCTGCCTGGTCTCCGTGCTGCTGGGCGGGCCGCTGATCGCGCTCTTGCGGAAGGCCAGGATCGGCAAGCAGATTCGGGTGGATGGGCCGAGCAGCCATATGGTCAAGATGGGCACGCCGACCATGGGCGGGGTCCTCT
Organism: Thermoflexales bacterium; assembly: GCA_017998555.1. Lineage (GTDB taxonomy): Bacteria > Chloroflexota > Anaerolineae > J036 > Brachytrichaceae > Brachythrix. The sequence goes on along the minus strand of JAGOCU010000243.1, from coordinate 1,233 downwards.
TTGTCGGGGTGACTCTGCTGATGTTGACCCTCATGTATTTCTACACCCGCGTCGGCGCCCGGGTGCTGCCCGGATTCCCGCCCGGCCTCGTGCTGGTGGGTCGCTCACTCGGCATCGTGCTGGTGGTCATGGTCAGCTTTGCCATCTTTGGCGGGATTGACGATTACATGGGGGTGCGCGGGGTGCGGCGCGGCGAGGGGATGCGCGGGCGAACCAAGGCCATCATCCAGCTCGTCATCGCGACCATCGCGGCGCTCGTGATGAACCAGGCGCATGTGCCGGAGTTCGGCCCCGCCGGCGTGACCTGGTCGCCGGAGCCACTGTTCGGCTACAGCCGGGTTGGGATACCCGGTCTGGCGGAGCCGGTCGACATCGGCTTCCTGTGGGTGCCAATCGCTATCTTTATCATTCACGCCTCGGCAAATGCGGTGAATCTGACCGATGGCCTCGACGGGTTGGCTGCCCTGATATGTTTCGTCAGCTTCATCGTTTATGGGGTGATCGGCTATATGCAAGGCCAGGTCTTCGTGACGACCTTCTGCATGGTGATCGCAGGCGCGCTGTTGGGCTTCCTGTGGTTCAACGTGCACCCGGCCCAGATCTTCATGGGCGACCTGGGCAGTGAAGCGCTCGGCGCGTCGCTCGGGATGATGGCGTTGATGACCGGACAGTGGCTGCTGTTGCCGATCATCGCGATCGTACCTGTCGCCGAGACCGTCAGCACGTTGCTCCAGGTGGCCTGGTTCAAATACACCCGGCGGCGCTATGGCGAGGGACGGCGCCTGTTCAAGATGGCCCCGCTACACAATCATTACGTTGTGCAGGGCTGGAGCGAGACGCAGTTGGTGCAGCGCTTCTGGCTGGTTGGCATTGTCGCCGGCATGGTCGGGGTGGGGCTGGCCGTGCTGGGAAACCCATGACGAACTGGGCGGGAAAGCGGGTGGTCATTTTGGGCGCAGCGCGCCAGGGCATCGCTCTGACGCGCTACCTCCTTGGCCAGGGCGCGCAGGTCGTCCTGAGCGACGCCAAGTCCGCCCCCGCGCTGGATCTTGCCGCGCTGCCTGCCGTTCCGGCCCTCAGCCTGACCCTGGGCGGGCATCCGCTGACCCTGCTGGAGGGCTGCGACTTGTTGTGTCTGAGCGGCGGGGTGCCGATCGATCTGCCGATTGTGGTCGAAGCGCGCCGGGCGGGCGTGCCGCTCAGCAATGACGCCGAGTTGTTCTTCGAACGGTG
>JAGOCU010000242.1 GCA_017998555.1 Thermoflexales bacterium | reverse complement strand
ACGCTACGCCGATCTGAAGCAGGCCTCCGCCGATCGTTGCGCGCGCTTGCTCGGCACCTTTGTCAAGGCGCCCGAAGTGCAATTCCACCACGAGGTCTACAACCAGTACCTCTGGAATCAGTTCTAAATGCAACTGGCGAGATCACCCGCCCGCGCTTCGCGCGGGCGGGTGATCTCGCCGCTGTTTTTCCGGATCGCTTCCGGCAGATCAACAGACCGCGCGGGCGTAGAATCCCCCTCAGATGCGCCCGTTGTACTCGGCCACTGCGTTTGAGCTGTTTGCCTTCAACTTCGCCCTCGCGGCGATGATGCTGATCGTGGCCGGGTTGTGCGTGGCCTGGATTTTTGTCCGCCGCCCCACCTGGGAACGGCACCTGACGGGTGGCCGGTCAAAACCCGGCGGCCGGCCGGCCAGACTGGCGGCTATCGCGCTGATGCTCGTCGCCCAACTCATCGGGATCCTCGTCCTGGTTGACGCGGGCCGGGCGCTGGTGAGCGGACCTCAAGTCGTGACCAGCCCGCTGCGCGCGCGCTATGAGCGCCAATGCGGGGCGCGCACGATGCGCTGCTATTACGTCGAATTTGCGGCCCGCGAAGACGTCTTTCTGCGGGTCGCCCCGTTTGCCTACGATCTCATGCTCGAAGGGCGCTGCTACAAGACAACCTACTTTCGCAGTTTGTTCGACATCTATCCGAGCGGATACATTGCCGAAATCGTGCAGATGCCGCCGGCGAGTTGCGCTTCGTAGATGTCCGTGAGAGAAATGCCCCGGCTCCGCCGGGGCATTTCTCTCACGGGTGATTCTTTGCAAGCAGTCGGCGGCCGATGAGGGCCAGGATCGCGAGCTGGGCGACCGCGGCAATGCCCAGGATCGGGCCCGCCTCATTGTTCGCCTGGGTTGCAGGTCGGCTCGGCGCGTTTGTCGGGCTGGGCGCCGGCCGGGGCGTGGCGGTGACCGGGCTCGGCCCGGCGGCCATGGCGCCCGGCAGATTCGGGGTGGCCACGACCGAGCCCGGAGACAGGGTGATGACCGCGATCGGGAGCGCCGGGGTGGGCGTGGGCGCGACCAACGCGATCGCCGTTGGCGCCGCGGTCGGCGCAAGGGCCGTGGCCGGGTCGGGCAATGGCGTCACATCGCTGCCCGGTGCGACCGGCTGGGCGGTGGCCCGATCGCGCGGGTCAAACACTATGCTGGCCGCCGATACCGTCGCCCTGCCCGCGCCATCGCGAAGCTGGGCGTAGACGGTCCGCACACCCGGCGATCCCTCCAGGGTAAAGGCGATGAGGGGGGCCCAGACCTGCCACTCGGCGCCCTCGAACTGAGGCGACTGACTGAACTTGACATCCACGATGTGCCCGACGATGGTGGCCCCTTCCCCGTCCGGGACAACCTCTTCCTGGGCCAGTCGAACCGCCAGAACCGGATCACTCGTGATGCCTGCCCCATCGTTGAGGAAGATCGGCAGCACATTGGGCTCAGCCCCGAACAGCAGCGCCCAGTAGGTGACCGGCCCGCCCGGGCCGGTCGAGACCGCCGACGCAATCCCAATCTCGCGAAACCGGCGCTCGATCAAAACCCGGCGTTGTTGATCCTGGTCCAGGAAGGCGGCGGGGGCAGGCCCAAAGCCGGTCTTGGTCGCATAGGCCAATTCGCCGGCGATGCGCGCGCCGGAGCGCCAGGCCGGATAGCCGGCGGCGGCGACGGCGGCAACGGCTTCAGAGTCGTCGGCGCGCGGGGGATCGACGACGCCCCGGGCGGCCATCTCATCGGCGCGTTTCTGAGCGGCCCGCTCAAGCACGGCGTTTGGGGCCACCGGCCCCACCCCATTCTGCGACCGGGCGCGATTGATGAGCTCGAGCACCGCCTGGCGATCCTCCTGCTGCGCGACGGCGCGCCCGGGCGGAACGATGCTGGGCATCGCCACCAAAGCCGCAAGGACAAAGGCGACACAGAACACTCGCACGCAGCGCATTGTACGGAGGGCTGAGGGCCTGATGCGCGTCGCTGCCAGCGAAGAGTGGCGAGATCACCCTCCCCGCGCTTCGCGCGGGGAGGGTGATCTCGCCAATTGTTTGTGGATGACCCTTGAAAGGGCGTCGCGCCTGTGTTCTAATTGCCGTTTCTTATGCAAGGATATCGACCCGATAACCCGATGATCGTCCAGGGCGATCGAACCGTTCTGCTGGAGGTCGACAACCCGCAGTACGCCGAGGCGCGCGATGCGCTGGCGAGATTCGCGGAGTTGGAAAAGAGCCCTGAATACGTCCACACCTACCGGGTTTCCTCCCTGTCCCTGTGGAACGCCGCCGCGGCGGGGCTCAGCGCCAAGGCCATTCTGGGCGATCTGGAGCGATTCTCAAAGTATCCGCTGCCAGACAACATCCGGGTCGACATCACCGAGAGCATCAGCCGTTACGGCCGCGTTCGGATTGAAGTCGTGGACGGCCGCATGCTCGTGCTTTCCGAGGACCGCACCCTGGTCGAGGAGCTGTCACGCCACAAGCTGTTCGCCCCGCTCATCCTCGCCCGTCTGGACACCAATACCTTTGAGATCAACCCGGCCCATCGCGGCCAGGTCAAGCGCGCCCTGATTCAGATTGGCTATCCGGCCGAGGATCTGGCCGGCTATGTCGATGGCCAGCCGCTGGAGATCAAGCTGCGCCCGCTGACGGCGCAGGGGCTCCCGTTCGATCTGCGAGCCTATCAGACCGATGCCGCCGACGTGTACTGGGCCGGCGGGAGCGCCGCCGGCGGCAGCGGCGTCATCGTGCTGCCCTGCGGGGCGGGCAAAACCATGGTTGGCCTCGCCGCAATGGCGCGCACCCAGTGCGCGACGCTGATCCTCTGCCCCAACACCGTGGCGGTTCGCCAGTGGATCCGCGAGCTGCTGGACAAGACGACGCTGACCGAGGATCAGGTGGGCGAATACACCGGATTGCGCAAGCAGATCCGGCCCGTGACGGTGACCACCTATCAGGTCCTGACCTGGAAACCACGCAAGTCGAAATCCCTCTCGACGCAGCCCGCTCAGATCGAGGGCGAGGAGGCGCCGGAGACGCCCGAACCCCGGAACAAAAAGGCGATCAGCGCGGAGGAATATCCCCACATGCAGCTCTTCACCTCGCTGGACTGGGGACTGATCATCTATGACGAGGCCCATCTCCTGCCGGCGCCCGTCTTCCGCGTCACGGCCGAGATCCAGGCCCGCCGCCGGCTGGGATTGACGGCCACCCTGGTGCGCGAGGATGGCCACGAGACCGACGTTTTCGCCCTGGTCGGCCCCAAGAAATACGATGTGCCGTGGAAGGACCTCGAGAAGCAGGGCTGGATTGCGACCGCCGAATGCCATGAGATCCGGGTCAGCCTGGATGACGAGGACCGGATGGAGTATGCGGTCGCGCCGCAGGGAGAGAAATACCGTTTTGCATCGGCCAATCGAAAGAAGCTGGGGGTGCTGTCGATGCTGGCCTCGAAACACCGCGAGGATTCGGTTCTCATCATCGGGCAGTATCTCGACCAGCTCGACGCCATCGCGAAACGAATCGAGGCGCCGCTGATTACGGGCGACACCCCGGTCCGCCAGCGCGAGATCCTGTATCAGCAGTTTCGGGAAGGCAAGATCAATCGCCTGATCCTGTCCCGGGTCGGCAATTTCTCGATCGATCTGCCCGACGCCAACGTGCTCATTCAAATGAGCGGCATGTTTGGCTCGCGCCAGGAAGAAGCCCAGCGCCTCGGGCGCGTGTTGCGGCCAAAAGCCAACGGCCTGCTCGCCCATTTCTACTCCATCGTCACCCGCGATACGCTGGACCAGGAATACGCCGCCAAGCGCCAGCTCTTTCTGACCGAGCAGGGTTATCACTACGACATCCTGTATGAGGAGGAGGTGGCGGCCTTCCAGCCGGCGGTGCTCGCCACCAACGCGTCGGCGGTCCGGCGCACGGTCGCGGGATATCTGAACTGATATGGCCCGCCGAAAATCAGCCGTCCCCGCGGAAGACGCGCCCGCGGTCAAGCCGCCCGCCACATCCTCGGCGCTTCAGGAGGCTGCCCGGCCAGCTTCGCCGCCGCCACGGATGCGCCTCAACCCCATTCCCGCCGGCCCGACGGTTTGGGCGCCGGCGATTCGAGTGGCCCCGCCACCCATCGCCCTCGACGCAACCATCGACGCGGAATTCTCCGCGACCCAGATTCGCGAACTCGCCCGCATGCTGGGAATCAGCCTGCGCGGTACCTCCAAGACCGGGTTCATTGACCAGACCGCGGCCGAACTGCGCGCCCGCATCGCGCGCGCAACGCGAGAACCCGAACGCCTGCTCGAAGGCCTGGACCCCGATCAGGCGGCCTTTGTCCGGCGCGCGCTGACCGCCCGCGACCACGGCCTGCC
>JAGOCU010000241.1 GCA_017998555.1 Thermoflexales bacterium | reverse complement strand
GCTGGTGTCGCGCGGCGATCATCACCCGGGCGGTCATCACGACCTCGGCCGCGGCTGTTATCGCGTTGCTCGCCCCGCGTGCGAACGACATCGCCGCCGTTCGCGTCCACCCGGGCGCGCATGCCGTTGGCGAACCGGATGTCATAAACCTGGGCGCCATGCTCGATCTCGAGCTGAACCTTGCTCACGGCAGAATCTGTATTCAGGGCGAGGCGGGCGGCGGCGACGGCCGCCTCGGGCGTGATCACCGTCGCGACCTCGATAACGGTCGGAGTCGCGGCGCGGGCGAGCATCGGCGCGCCAAACAGAAGAACGGGGGTCAGGGCCAGTGCGGCGAAACGAGCGAGTTTGTTTTTCATGTTCTTGTTACCTCTGGGTCAAAGGTAACAAGCGCATGCTCGGGAAGATTGTGACGGCGGTGAGAGCCGTCTCACACGACGGTTTGCGGGATGCGATGGGCCACGCCCCGGCGTACGCCGGGGCGTGGCCCATCGCATCCCGCAGATCTACAGCATCACGCGCCGGAAGTTCTCAAAATATCCCGAGCTGCCATCGGCCATCATCCGAAAGAGCCCCTGCGGAATGCGGCGGGCCATGCCCTCCGGATCTTTCACCTGGGAATGGTGCTCGCGGATGCCGGCGATCTTGGCCTCGACATACGGGGTCACATCAAGAATCGTGTTGGGGGCGGTCGGGCCGGAGAACCACAGCTCCTTGGGCGCGTGCGGCTCGAAGCCCTCGGCAATCAACTCGGGGAAGTACATCCGGTTTCCGGCGGCGGGGAAGATGGCGTCGCAGACCGCCTGGCCGATCACACGATGGTCATTGTGATTGATTCGGGTGTTGAAGAAGTTCAATGTCTGCGGATCCGTGGTCACGACCAGATCGGCCTTGAAGCGGCGGATTTCGCGGCACAGATCGCGCTGCAAGGCGAGCGTGTTGGCCAGCTCGCCATCAACGTAGTGCAGAAAAGCGATGTCGCTGACGCCGAGTTTGGCGGCTGCGTTGACCTGCTCGATCTCGCGCAGGGCGACCAGCTTGCGGACGGTCATGTCCGGGACATCGCTGCCCTTGTCGCCGCCCGTCACGACGACGTAGCGGATGGGGTTGCCCTCGGTCGCCCAACGGGCAATCGCGCCCCCGCAGAAAAACTCCGGATCATCCGGATGAGCAATGGCGACGAGGATATTCATGGCGTGTCGGTGGGTTTGCGGCGGGCCAGGGGCCGGCGGGCGGGGCGGTCCTGCTGCGCCGGGGAGGGCTGTTCGGGCGCCGCGGGGATGTCGGCCGGGCCGCTGTCGGGCAGGGCGGACGGCTCTGGGGCTGGGCCGGCAGCCCCCTCGCGCTGTTGGGCGCGACGCGCATCTCGCTGCTGGTTGCGCCGGGCGATGCGCTCGATCCGGGCGGCATCTTCGGCTGCGGTCGAGGCGGGCGTCGGGCCACGGCGCGGATCGCGCGACTCGGGCCGCTGCGGGCGCTGACCGGGGGCGTCGCCGCGTTCGCGGGCGCCGCGTTCGCGGTCGCCCTGGCGGGCTTCCATCCCGCGCTGGAGTTCCTGGCCGCGCTTGCGCTCAGCTTCCGAACGCGGGGCTGCGGCAGGCGTTGCAGCAGCGGCAGGCGCGCCCTTCTTGCCGCAGTCGCAGCCGCCGCCCTCGTGTTTGTCGCAGGTGCCGCTGATGGCCTTGTCCTGCAGGCGCTTGAGTTCTTCGAGGGGGACGATCTGCTCGCGGTGGACGATCTGATCCCGGGCGAGGTCCCCGTCGCCGACCAGGACCCGGACCGAATCGCGCAACGTCAAATGTTCAAGCACTTTGCCCGGCCCGAAGGGCGTGCCGACGATCGCTTTCAGTTTTGGCAGGGTACGCTTGGCCGCCACATACATTTCGTACTCGTAGACGAGACAACAGCGCAGGCGCCCGCACATCCCGGTGATGTCGTGGGGATTGAGGCTGAGGCCCTGTTCCTTGGCGTGCTTGATCGAGATCGGGCTGAACTCCGTGAGGAAGCGCGAGCAGCACCGGTTCTCAATTCCGCACGCGCCCATGCCGCCGATGATCTTGGCCACTTCGCGCGGGCTGATCTGGCGGAATTCGATCCGGGCCCGATACAACCGGCTGATGATCTCGCGCAATTCGCCGGTCTCAACCCGGTCTTCCTGATCGGACGAGAACAGGAAGGTGAGGGTCTGGCCGTCGAAGCTGTATTCAGCCTTGACGATCTTGATCGGCAGGCGCAGCGCGGCGGTTTCGGCCCGGCAGGCGATCATGGCCTCGAGCTCGCGATTCTCGTGGAAATGGCGCATGGCCATGTCCCGGCCGGTCGCGGGCCGCTCGATGCGCTTCATTTGCAGGCTGCGGTCTTTGGGCGGGGCAACCGTCGCCACCTGGCCCATCTGCTTGCCCCGCACGGTGTCGACGATGACCCAGTCGCCCACCTTGAGACGGTCAAAGCCATCGGCCCGGTAGTGATAGACCTTGCCGACTGGCTGGAAGCGCACCCCGGCGAATCGCTCGCGTGGTTCGGGGCCTGGGGCCTCGACCGGCGCGCCCGTCCACTCCGGCAGATCGAACATGGAGGGTTCTTTGATCGGTGTCTCGGACACGGTGTTCCTCGGGCGGCGATGACGCGCGCCCTGGCGGATTATTCGACGACCGAGATGGTCGGCGCTGTGGTTTGGTAGTTGATGACGCTTACCCGCGCGGCGACCTGCCGGGCGATCTCCTGGAAGCGCAGGGCGGCGGGCGCGCCGGGGTCGGCGATGACGATGGGTCGGCCGCTGTCGCCGCCGACTCGGATCATGCTGTCGAGCGGCACGCTGCCGAGGAAGGGGACCCCCTTCATCTTGGCCAGGCGATCGCCGCCGCCCTCGCCGAACATGGCGACCTTGGCGCCCGTTTTGGGATCAATCGACGGGCCCATGTTCTCGATCACGCCGATGACGGGGACCTTGAGCTGTTCGAAGGCGGCCAGGCCCTTGAGCGCGTCGCTCATCGAGACGAGCTGGGGGGTGGTGACGATGATGCCCATCGCACCCGCGGCGGTCTGGGCCAGCGAAAGCTGGCTGTCGCCCGTGCCAGGCGGCATGTCGATGATGAGGTAGTCCAGATCGCCCCAGGCCACGTCGGTCAGGAACTGGCGGATGGCGCTGTGCAGCATGGGGCCGCGCCACACGAGCGGCATTTCAGCGGGGTAGATGAAGCCGATGCTGAAGACCTTGACCCCATAGCGATCGATGGGGATGAGTTTGCCGTCGATCTGCTGGACCGAGGGCATGGCCCGGCCATCCGCCTGGAGTTGGGCTGCGGGCAACCCGAACATGAGCGGGATGTTGGGGCCGTAGACATCGTTGTCGAGCAGGCCGACCCTGGCGCCGGATTGGGCGAGGGCGATGGCCAGATTGGCGGCGACGGTGCTCTTGCCCACCCCGCCCTTGCCCGACGCGACGGCGATGATGTTCTTGATCGGGGTTTGGACCGTGCCGCGCATGCGGGCGTTGGCCCCCACGTTGCTGGTCCAGGTCAGATCGATCTTGCCGACCCCGATCTTGGCGAGGGCGGCCCGGATGTCGTTCTCGATGACGTCCTTGAGCGGGCAGGCGGGGGTGGTCAGTTCGACCGAGAAGGCGAGGTCGTTGCCGCTGATTTTCAGGTCCTTGATCATGTTCAAGGACACGAGGTCTCTGTGGAGTTCGGGCTCCATGACGCCCGAGAGGGCGGTCATGACTTGTTTTTCGCTAAGCATTGTGTTTTCCCAGGTTCGGAATTGGAGGATTCTATCAGGCGGACCCTTTGAAAACCTGACCGAACCATTTTTTGGAGGCGATATCCCACGGCGAAGCCGTGGGATATCGCCTCCGATGCGGATTCAGTCAGGGGCACTTAACGAAAAAGCGATCGCTGCAAGGTGAGGCTGATCAAAGTGGTCAGGGCGGGCAAGAACAGCGCCGCCCCAATCCGACCCACAATCCGCCCGACGTTGAGGAGATCTTCCGGCGCGCCGAGCAGCTTGGCGTGGATGTCCTCCAGCTTGCGCAGCTCATCCGACTCGGCGGGGCTGAGCGCGAGGGCGCGGGGCCAGAGCGCGTTCAAGCGGTCCTGCATGGGCCCAAGCTCGCGCTCCTTGGCCTTTCGCACGATCGTCGTCATGAGCTGGCGGGGCGCAACGACGATGATGGCGGTGCTGATCGAGGCCAGCCCGAACAGGGCAGTGATCAGTGGCCCGAGCACGACCGAACCCGGCGGCAGCAGGATGGCGAACATCAGGATCGATGCCGCCGAGAACAGCGACGACAACCCGTTGCGCTGGTTATAGCCGCGCAGCGCGCGCCGGATCGCCAACGTCTGGGCCGGGTTGGGCCGGAATAGCCGATATGTCTGGTTGGACAGCAGCG
>JAGOCU010000240.1 GCA_017998555.1 Thermoflexales bacterium | reverse complement strand
GCCGGTGGCCCCGCCGCCGTCTACGATGCTCGGCGCGCTCGTCCATTACGTGACGCATTGCGAACCCAGGCTCTTCCAGCCGATGAAGGCCAATTTCGGCATTCTGCCGCCGCTTGACACGCCCCCGCGCGACAAGCGCCAGCGCGCAATCGCTCATTCAGAACGGGCCCGGATAGACTTCGAGGCATGGTTAAGCTCCCTCGACTGATCAGTGGACTGATGGCCGTCATGCTGGTCAGCGCGTGCGCCGCGGTCCCAGCCCCGCCCCCGACATCATCGCCAGCGCCCACGCCAATCGCCCCCCTCACATTCCAGGGGGATCGCGCGTTTGGACATGCCGCATCCCAGATGGCGCTGGGTCCCCGGCCCACCGGCAGCTCGGCCCTGCGCGCGCTGGGAGATTCGATTCTGGCTGAGCTGGTCAAACAGGGCTGGCAGACTCGCACGCAGGAGTTCACCTATCGCGGCACGCCGGTGCGCAATCTGGTGGGGACAAAAGGCCAGACCGGTGATGTTGTTCTGATCGGCGCCCACTACGACACCCGGCGCAGGGCCGATCAGGATCCGCAGTTTCCCGACCAGCCGGTGCCTGGCGCCAACGATGGGGCCAGTGGTGTGGCGGTCCTCCTTGAGCTGGCCCGCGCGCTGGACACTCAACTCGCCGGCAAACGGGTCATGCTGGTGTTCTTCGATGCCGAAGACAATGGCCAACTGGATGGCTGGGACTGGATTGCGGGTTCGCGCCAGTTTGCAAACGAACTGGACAAGTACGCGCCGGCCACCCCGGCTGCCGTCGTCATCGTCGACATGATCGGCGATGCCCAGCAAGAACTCTACTTTGATCGCAATTCGGACCTGCGCCTGTCCCAGGAGATTTGGGGTGTGGCCGCGCAGTTGGGCTACGGGGCGCAATTCACACCGGCGACGAAGTGGAGTATGCTTGACGATCACACGCCCTTTGTCGAACGCGGCATTCGGAGCGTGGACATCATCGACTTCGACTATCCGCATTGGCATCGCATCAGCGACACGCTGGACAAGCTGAGTCCGGCGAGTCTCGAGCGGGTGGGGCGGACACTCGAAGTGTGGTTGGAGGGGCGCAAGTAGCCGCTGCACGAACCGCGATCGGCGTCAGTACGCCCGCCCCGACACAGGCCGGGGCGGGGCGTATTGACTCCGATCGCGGGGTATTGGGAGTTCGAAGGCCGAACTATGGAAAGTTGGAATGCCCGTTTGCGCGAAGCGCTGGTCGCGTCGTTTGACGACGGTGGGCTGGAATTGTTGAGCGCCGACATCGGCGTCGACTACGAGACGCTGGAGGGCACATCGCGTCCCAAAAAGGCATTCGAACTGGTCGACTACTCCGCGCGATCCGGACGGATTGTCGAGTTGATCGACATGGCCGCCGCCCGCCGTCCGCACGCGGCGGCGGATTGGCCGGCCTTTCGGGCGGCCGCGATCGCCACGCCAGGCGCGTTTCGCCTCGCGGCTGCGACCTCTGGGGGTGATGCGTCAGCGCCCGTTGCGCTGACGCCCGCCGCGCTTGCCAATCCAGCGACAGCCGCCGCCCTCCGGATTGGCTTCATCGCCGGCGCGCTCTTGATCCTGCTCCTCGGATGCGTCTTCAGCGCAGGGATTGTCCTGGGCTCAAGCCTGCCGCTTGGCCCGAGGCCAAGCCTCGATCGGGCTGCGGCTGCCGCCGTGAAGCGCGCGGCAGATGCAACTCCGGTAGGCGGCACACTGAATGTCGTGCTGTCAAATGGGGCGGCGACCGCGTTTGCGGACGAGGCATTGCGCGCATCGGGCGGGAAAGAGGTCACCGATGTTGGTGTTCGTTTTGCCGACAATGGCGACATGACCGTGTCTGGCGATGTGGCCCAACTGGGCGGGCGCCAGGTCGCGCTCGTCTATACCATCAGCAACGACGCGGGCAAGCTGAACGCCAATCTCAAGGGCGCGGCCGTGAACGTCTTTGGAAACTCCGAGTCATCCTTTGGTTGGGTGGCCGTGCCCGCCAGCTTCGTCACGGCGGTGCCGTCGGTTGCGGCCGCCCAGAACCAGCTCAATCGGGAACTCAATAACTACAGCGTCAAGAGCCTGGCCGTCCAGCAGGGCAGCCTCAAGCTCACGGCGACTCGTCTGCGCTGAGCGCGCGAAACAACGCCATGCCAAAAATCAACCGTTCGCTTGAAACCAAACCCGCCCGCCAGAAAGCGTTTCTGGTGGGTGTGGATATCAAATCGACCCAGCACCGAGTCAAGGGTCAGCATCTCAGCCTGGAGGCTTCCCTCGAGGAGCTGGCGCTGTTGTGCGACACGGCCGGCCTGGACGTCGTCGGTCAAATGACCCAGGCGCTCGAGTCGCCCAACGTATCGAGCTATATCGGCCCGGGCAAGGTCAAGGAACTGGTCACGTGGAAGGAGTCGCTTGGCTTTGATGTGGTCGTCTTCGACGACGAGTTGTCGCCCCGCCATCAACGCGAGCTGGAGGAACAGCTGGGCGACAAGGTCTCGGTCCTCGATCGCACGGGCCTGATCCTCGATATCTTCGCCCAACATGCCCGCACGTCCGAGGGCGCGTTGCAGGTCGAGCTGGCCCAATACGAATACCGGCTGCCGCGCCTGACCCGCCAATGGACCCATTTGGCCCGCCAGGCCGGCGGCGGCACAGGCCGCAGCGGAAACGCCGGTGTGGGTTTGCGCGGCCCCGGCGAGAAACAGCTCGAAATCGACCGGCGCCGCATTCGCGAGGTCATCTCGGGCCTCAAGGACGACCTTGAGAAGGTGCGCGCCCAGCGGGCCACCCATCGCAAGGCGCGCAAGCGCAGCGACACGCCTGTTGTGGCGATCGTCGGTTATACAAACGCCGGCAAGAGCACCTTCCTGAATGCGATCGCGAAGTCGGATGTTCTGGCGGAAGACAAGCTCTTTGCGACGCTCGATCCCACCACGCGCAAGGTGCGCCTGCCGCACGGCCATGACACGCTCTTCACCGATACGGTCGGCTTCATTCAGAAGCTGCCGACCCAGTTGGTGGCATCGTTTCGGGCCACGCTCGAGGAGATCACCGAGGCCGACGCTTTGCTGCATGTGGTCGACGCCACCCATCCGCATGCGCTCGAGCAGTTCGAGACCGTGATGGAGACGCTGGCGTCGCTGGGTGCCGGCGACAAGCCCATGGTCATCGCCCTGAACAAGGCGGACAAGCTGCCGGGCGGGCTGGAGAACCCGGCCGACGCGGTCGCGGCGCTGGGTCTCACGGGCGCGCTGAGTGATGGCATCGCCACATCCGCCCTGAAGCGGAGCAACTTCGACGTCCTGCTGGCCGAGATCGAGGCCGCCCTGTTTGAGCGGATGGTGCCCATTCGGGTGACGCTGCCCTACAAGTCGGGCGATCTGATGTCGCTCTTTCGCCGTTCGGGCGTGATCGAGCTGGAAATCCCCGAGGAAAAGACGATTACGCTGGCCGGCCGAATCCCGGGCCGTTTGCTCGAAGCCTTTCTGCCCTTTCGCGTTACCGAATGAGCGTATTCGCCTTTTATCCGGGTCTCGCCCGCTTCGCCCGGGACGTGGTCGTGCTGGTGGAGGAATCACTCTTGCGCATCCATGTCTACGACACGGGCGTTGACGATGCGGCCGAGAAACCCGCCATCGTGCTCGTGCATGGGCTTAACGATGACGCGGATACGTGGCGGCATGTGATTGGACCGCTGTCCGAGACGTATCGTGTGGTGGCGCTGGATTTGCCCGGGTTTGGGCGGAGCTACAAGCCGGCCCGCAACTACTCGCTGCCGTTCTTTCGTGAAACCGTTGTCGCGGTGATGGACGCGCTGGAGATCGAGCGCGCGACGCTGATTGGGAATTCGATGGGCGCCATGATCGTTCAGGCGGTCAGCCTGCGCTGGCCCGAGCGCGCCGATCGGCTCGTTCTGGTCTGCGGCGCCTTGATTCTGCGCCAGCAGCCGCTCAACTGGAATTTCGTGCGGCGGGCCCTGCCGTTTTTTCAGCGCAAGGTCGAGGACAAGTCAGCCAACTTCCGGCGCGATCCGCAGGCCGCGTATGCCTTGCTGCGTCCGTATTACGCTGACTTCGATGGCCTTCCCGACGACGACAAGCGCTTCTTGCTCTCCCGGGTGCGCGATCGGGTGTGGGATGACAGCCAGTTCTATGCCTATCAATCGGTGTGGCAGCAACTGCCTCTGTGGTTTCTGGTCAACCGGCGCGAACTGCGCGAACAGATTGCTGCTTCGCCGGTCCCGACCATCGTGGCGTGGGGCGAGCGCGATACGATCTTCTCGTTCGAACATGCCGAGGCCCAACTTGAGGCCAATCCGTCCATCACACTGAGGATGATCGCCGGAGCGGGGCACTTGCCCCAGCAGGAAAAACCAGGCGA